>CALXNU010000004.1 GCA_944389835.1 uncultured Succinivibrionaceae bacterium | reverse complement strand
CTTAGCAAAATCATTTACTGCCCCTTCATTGTATCACCATACATCAAGTGAAAAATTAATTATTACAGGCTACTAGTGTTAAAGCGCTCAGGACCTATCTTCGCCACGCCGCTCTTTTTATGCCTTGCAGTCATCGAGACTACTGACGTGATGTTCGCCTTTGACTCCGTGCCAGCTGTGATCGCCATTAGCCGTGAGCCACTTATCGTCTATTCAGCGATGATCTTCGCAGTCTTAGGCTTGCGCTCAATGTACTTCGTGCTTGATGCCTTAAGACAATATTTGGTCCACCTTGAAAAAGCGGTAATTGTTTTACTCTTCTTTATCGCTATTAAGTTAGCCTTAGGCGCTTCCTTACACTTATTTGGTGTCGGCTACGATATTAGCGTTTACACCTCGCTTATTATCATCGCCGTTATTTTAGGCTTAGGCGTTAGCTCAAGCTTAGTCTTCCCGAAAAAGAAATAAAAAAACATTGCATACGCATGTTCCTAAAGTAGTTCTAAGCCCCGACTTATGCGGGGCTTTATTTTGACTTAAGAAACATGCTAAGTCCTATAAGCTAATCAAAATACTATTGTTTGTATCAAAAAGGAATTTTTACTTTTAGAAACCAAATTTCACTGCTACAATAAATTTAAGCATATTTGTTAGCTAAAAATTGTCAAAAGGAGGTTATATGTCTGTCAGCATTGTCAGTGTTGCACTCGTAAACCGTCCTATTTTTACAACTTATGACTATCGATTAAACTTAAAAAAACACCACGATCCTGAAAAACTGATTGGCTCTAGAGTATTAGTGCCCTTTTCTCAACATCAAATAACCAAAAAAGGTGCCACAAGCCTTGGTATTATTACCGCTTTTAAAGATCATTCGTTTACTCAAGTTGCAAGCTTAAATGAGGCAACCTTAATTGATGAAGAATGTCCTTTTGGAGAGGATATTTTTAAAACGATTATGTTTGCCTCAGAATATTGTCACTATCCTATAGGACAATGTTTTTTCGCCGCTCTACCTCTAGCTTTACGCGAAGGTAAGGAATGTGCCTTACCTAAGATTGAAGGACTCACTCTTACTGAAAAAGCCCCTACTCTTATTGCAAGCTATAAAGAAAAAGGCAAACTTAGAGCCCCCTTACAATTAAAACTTATAGAGATCCTAACTGAAAATAAAGCTCAAGGTGCCATGCCTATTAGCGCCATTAAAGATCGTGGCATTGGCACCCCCATTATTAATGCATTAATTGAAAAAGGTATTGCTAAGAAAGTAAAAAGCGATCTAGGGGAGCTGAATTGGTCTGAAAAACTTGATACATTAGAAATTATCAAAACTTCAGGACCTATTTTAAATGCTGAACAACAAATTGCTGTAGATACTATAAGCTCCATACTTGAGTTTAAAACTTTTCTTTTAAATGGCATTACCGGATCTGGCAAAACTGAAGTTTATCTTAACGTCATTGCCAATATTCTTAAAAAAGGTAAAGCAGTTTTAGTTTTAATTCCAGAAATTGCTTTGACCCCTCAAACCTTTGAGCGCTTTCAAAAGCGCTTTAATGTGCCAGTAATCTCCATGCACTCTGCTTTAAGCGATAAAGAACGCTTTGAAGCATATCTTGCCATGAAGTTTGGTAAAGGCGGAGTTCTTGTGGGCACTAGATCCGCACTTTTTACGCCAATCCCAAATTTAGGTTTAATTATCCTAGATGAGGAACATGACAGCTCCTTTAAACAAACCGATAATTTACGCTACCACGCCCGCACCCTTGCTATTAAACGGGCTCAACTTTGTAATTGTCCAATTGTTTTAGGTTCTGCAACTCCTTGTCTTGAAACTATTCATAATGCCGATCTTGGAATTTATGAGCGTCTTGATCTTATAAATCGTGCAGGAGGAGCCTCTCTTCCAAACTTTGAGCTTATAAATTTAACTCTAGAGCCTATGAGCCACGGCATGAATTGTGGTATTGGTACCACTCTTGAAAATGCTATCGGCGAGGAAACCGTAAAAGGCAATCAAGTCTTACTTTTTTTAAACCGTAGAGGTTACTCTAGACATTTGTTTTGTCACCGTTGTGGAAAAATCTTTACTTGTCCACACTGTGATAATGTCATGACTGTGCATCGGCAAGAAAATGCCTTAATCTGTCATATTTGCGATCATAGAGAAAACCTACCTCGCATTTGTCCTGAGTGCAATTGCAATGAACTTTTAGAAACAGGTTTTGGCACTGAACAGGTCGAAGAGTTTTTACACAATCGCTATCCTGATGTAACAGTTGAGAGAATCGATCGTGATACAGTTAAAAATCGCGAAGATCTTGAAGCTAAAATAAACCGCATCAGAAGTGGTAAAACTTGCATTATAGTTGGAACACAAATGCTCGCAAAAGGCCATGACTTCCCTGATGTAACCTTGGTTGGGATCTTAGATATAGATGCAGGACTGTTCTCTGATGACTTTCGCTCTTTAGAGTTTACTGCGCAATTAATTACTCAAGTTGCAGGTCGAGCGGGTCGGGCTTTAAAACAAGGTAAAGTTATTATTCAAAGCCATCATCCAGAAAACTTTTTAATTTACGGTCTAATTGAGGAAAGACGCTCTTATATGGAGATCGCGCATCTTTTAATTAATATGCGTGAACAACTACATCTACCGCCTTTTACCTATCAAGCATCAATTAGCACCAATAGTGAAGATCGCGAAAAAGCCCATCTCTTTTTGCTAGAGATTATGACAAAGATCAATCAATTACCTGAAGCTTTAACTGTTGAGGCGACACCTGTTTTACCAGATAAAATAGAAAAAAGACAAAATCGTCATTACTTTCATGTAGTCATTACCTGTCACAGCCTACAAGACAGAAAAGCCTATCTTGATAAAATAGTTTTAATTGTCACGCAATTGCAGATCCCACCTAAGGTTAGATTTGCTATTGATGTTGATCCTTTAATCATGACCTAAAACATAAAGTCAAATTTCAGTATTTGTACTATAAAACTGTCTAAAATAGTGCGATCTAATACACAATTTTATAATTTGATTTTTTTTATTAGATGCAAATTTTTCGTAAAAAACTTGTAACTAATTTAACGGTAAAAAAGCACATTTGATGTACTTATATAAATAAGCATTTGAATAAAATTAAGAAAATAATTTTTTCATTTATTTGCTCTGTGCTTTTTTATGCAACTATTGCACGTGCACTTTCACACAATGCACATATTAAATATTTTATTAACTTAACCTAAATAACTTTAAGGAATATAATGAAATCCTAGACAGAAAGAATATTTATAACAATTTGCTAGAGGGGAATGATCATGAAAGCAAGACAGCACACCCTACTGTGGGTAGCGCTGACTTTGTCAGCTTTAATGCTATCCGCCTCTTGCGGCACTGATCGGCATGCAGCAACTGCGGAAAACTTTGCACAAATTGCGCATAGTAATTTTGACGAAGAAAAAGCTAAAAGTTCAAATCGTGGTCACTATGACTTAGATTTTAACACTCTCTCAGATGGCATGCTTTTTCCTGACGGAAAGATCCCACAAGGCTTTCCTATAGTCGTCACAGCTAATAAAGATGTTTTAGATAGAATCTCAAAAAGAGAAAAAACTCAAGAGCCAGAACTTATCACCGCCTTAAATGAGATGGTACGTCTTGGTTTTGTGACCTCAACTCCAAGCACTTTACAAAACAAAGAGCAAGTCACTACCTATAGTTTAACTAAAAGAGGTGAAAAGCTATTTGGCAAAAAACCTACAATGAAAGTTGATGTTGGGGAATGGGTTTTTGATGAGTATTTAGGAAGTACCACGGTTCGAGATTCTGCAACCTCTGATGGCTTAGGTTTTAAGCGTTCAAAAGTATGTTATAGCTATAAATTAAAGAGTATTCCGCAATGGGTTGAAAACTCCAAGGTACTAAAAGAACTCTTTAAAGTTCCAGACGGCATCTATCTTGATCATTTTAATCTTTACTATTTTGAAGGTTCAAGCGGTTGGTCAACATCTGATAGAGCAAAAGCTTTTAGTAAACCTTTTGATCCTTATACTGCCCTTAGAAAGTAAAGGAACTTAGCACATTCTAGTAAATTAACTTCTACGCTTAAGAATTAAGAAAAAACGCTTTAGCATACTGCTTTTATGGTATGCTAAGTAAGTTTTATTCGATATTTTTAGGGACAGTCCTCATATTTGAGATCTTTTTTTTCTATGAAAAACCATATCCAAGAACTTCTTCAAAAAAGCCTAGCAAAGCTTTCTTTAAACTATGATATTCCAGAAAATATTGCAGAGAATATCCGACTTGATCGCACTAAAGATAAAAGTCATGGAGACTTTGCTACTAATCTTGCGATGATGTTAACTAAGGTTCTTCATAAAAATCCACGCGAAATTGCCCAAATGCTTGTGGATAATTTAGATGAGAGTGCCTTTATTGCAAAAACTGAGATTGCAGGTCCTGGTTTTATTAACTTCTTTATAAGTGATAACTTCCTCACCTCTTCTTTACAAGCAATGGCAGATGACGAACGTTTAGGAGTTAAAACGGTTGAAAAGGCAGATACCATAGTCGTTGACTACTCAGCTCCTAATGTGGCCAAAGAAATGGCTGTCCACCATATTCGCTCCACAGTAATTGGTGATGCCTGTGTAAGAGTCCTTGAATTTTTAGGCCATAAAGTTATAAGAGCCAACCATGTTGGAGACTGGGGTACTCAATTTGGTATGCTTATAGCCTATCTTGAGAAAAAAGAAAACGAAGCAGGTCAAGGCCTTGATTTAAGTGATTTTGAGGCTTTCTATCGTGAAGCTAAAGCTTGCTATGATGAAGATCAAGAGTTTGCTGTAAAAGCTCGCCATTATGTTGTCCTATTACAAGGTGGCGATAAGTATTGCCTTAGCATGTGGAAAAAACTCGTTAAAATGACCATGGATCAAAATCAAAAGATCTATGACCGCTTAGATGTCACCTTAAGTTCTAAAGATATTATGGGTGAATCTTTATATAACGATATGCTCCCACAAATTGTAGATGATTTAATTGCCAAAGGAATTGCAGTTGAGGATCAAGGAGCAATTGTTGTCTATCTTGATAAGTATAAAAATAAAGATGGCAAACCTTATGGCGAAATTGTGCGCAAACAAGATGGCGGTTACCTCTATACCACCACAGATATTGCCTGCGTTAAATATCGCGTACAAAACTTACACGCCAATCGCCTAATGTACTTTATTGATTCAAGACAACATCAACATCTTGATGCTGCCTGGACTATTGCGCGTATGGCAGGATATGCAGATGACTCCATTGAAATCGAGCATGATGCCTTTGGTATGATGTTAGGTAAAGATGGTAAGCCTTATAAAACAAGATCAGGTGGTACAGTTAAGCTTAAAGACTTATTAGATGAAGCTGAACTTAGAGTTGGCAAATTGCTTGAAGAGCGTAATTGTACTTTAGATGATGAGGCTAAAAAGGCTGTCATCCATAATATTGCTATCGGTGCCGTAAAGTATGCAGATCTGTCTAAAAACAGAAACACAGACTATATCTTTGATTGGGATCTCATGCTCTCTTTTGAAGGTAATACTGCTCCTTATTTGCAATATGCCTATTCAAGAATTAGATCTATTCAAAGAAAGACTGATTTAACTTTAGGTAACTTCATTTTAAATGAAGAAGCTGAAAATGATTTAGCAACTAAGCTTTTAGCTTTCCCTGAGGTAATAAATCAAGTAGCCAGCAAGGCAATGCCGCATCTTCTTTGCACTTATCTTTTTGAGTTATCTGGTCTATTTATGCGCTTCTATGAAGCCTGCCCAGTCTTAAAAGAAGGTGTTGATGAAGAGATTAAGAGAAGCCGTTTAGCTTTATGCTCACTCACCTCTAGAGTTTTAAAACAAGGTCTAGCTTTGCTTGGCATTAATGTCATGGAGCAAATGTAAACCTCCCCTCTTTAAAAATTGCCGCACTATCCCCATATATATTAGATAAGTGCGGTAAATTTCTTAATGGCCTGATTTTATGAAAGATTTAAAAAAGCTTCTTAATAAAAAGCTTAAAGAAGATAAGAAAAGAGTTTTACTTCTTGCTCTTTTAGCAGTAATTATCCTAGCCTTCATTATCTTTTTAACTTCCTTATCCTCAGAAGATGAAAGTAAGGTACAAGAAGTCACAACAAATAATACAGCACAAAGCAAGCAGGCAAGTGGTTCTTTGGATCTTAATCAAACAGCAAAAGTCCCTGCTGCCCAAAAGTATGACTATACTAACCTTTTAAACAATACTGAAGAGGAACCTTTAAAGCAAAGCGAAATTGCCGATCCTTTTGCTAACATGCGCCCACAAAATGCAGATAATCAGCAATTAAATGCAACTTCAAATCAAAGCTCAACCTCACAAAATGCTCTGTCACAGGAGCAAAATATGGGCGAGGTAAGTGCCCCTCAAGAGACACTACCTGCTACTCAAGAAGTTGAATCTTGGCTGTACTGCGACAGTTTTGATAGTGAAAATCAAGCTCAAGAGCATAAAGCCTTAATCGCATTCCAAGGCGCAAGCTCTACTGTTGTACAAAATAGTGAAGGTAAATATCAGCTTAAAATTGGACCTTTTGCTAATCGTGAGATTGGTCGTAGCGAATTTAATAAGTTAGGCGAGGCAGGTCTTGTTGAGCGCTGTGCCTTAGTAGATGAAGCTAAAGCAAATTAATAAAGAGGAAATCATAAGTGACAACCATTGTATCAGTAAGACGTGGCGGTAAGGTTGCAGTAGGTGGTGATGGCCAAGTAACTATGGGGCAGACCTCCGTATTAAAAGGCAACGCCATTAAAGTTCGTAAACTCTTCCACGGTAAGGTTATTGCAGGTTTTGCAGGATCTACTGCTGATGCCTTTACTCTTCTTGATCTTTTTGAAAGTAAATTAGAAGAACATCAAGGCATTTTAGAGCGGGCTTGCGTCTCCTTAGTAAAATCTTGGCGTACAGATAGAGCTTTAAGAAAGCTTGAGGCTATTTTAATTGTGGCTGACAAAAAAGACTCTTTCCTCATTTCAGGAACTGGAGATGTGGTACGCATGGATGATGATATTCTAGCTACTGGATCTGGTGGTAACTATGCCCTAGCCGCAGCTCGTGCCTTATGTCAAAACACACAATTGAGTGCTCAAGAAATTGTTAAAAAATCTCTTGAGATTGCAGGTGATATCTGCATTTACACTAATCAAAATCATATTATAGAAACTTTAGATAGTGAGAATTAAGCTTATGAGCGAACTTACTCCTCGTGAAATTGTAGGCGAACTTGATCGTTACATCATAGGTCAACATGAAGCTAAAAAAGCTGTAGCTATTGCTTTGCGTAATCGCTGGCGCAGAATGCAGATCGACCCTAAGCTTAGAGCAGAAATTTATCCTAAAAATATTTTAATGATTGGACCTACTGGCGTTGGTAAAACAGAAATTGCAAGACGCTTAGCCTCCCTTGCAAAAGCACCTTTTATCAAAGTTGAAGCTACTAAATATACAGAAGTAGGTTATGTGGGCAAAGAAGTAGACTCCATTATTCGTGAGCTTACGGCAGTGTCCATGAAAATGGTAAAAGAAAAGGCCTTCCAAAAAAATCGTGTGCGTGCAGAGGATGCTGCTGAAGAGCGCATTTTAGATGCCCTAATTCCTCCTGGAACGATGAGTGCTGAGGAAAAGGCGCAAAATGGCACCCGTCAGATTTTCCGCAAAAAGCTTCGCGAGCATGAACTTGATGACAAAGAAATTGAGATTGAAATTGCAGATAAATCACCTGGAATTAGTGTCATTGGTGGCTCCTCAGCTATGGAGGATATGAACAATCAATTGCAATCTATTTTCGACAGCATGACCGCAGGGCGTACTATCTCACGCAAGATGAAGGTAAAAGATGCTCTTCGTGAATTAGTCGAAGAAGAGGCAGATAAGATGACTAAAACTGACGATCTGCGCGCTGAAGCAATTGAGCTTGTGGAAAACCATGGTATTGTCTTTATTGATGAAATAGACAAAATCTGTGGTAACGATAATACAGGTTCTAGAGGCGAAGTCTCAAGACAAGGCGTACAACGTGACTTGTTACCTTTAATTGAAGGCTGTCAGGTAAATACTCGCTATGGCATGGTAAGAACTGATCATATTCTCTTTATTGCCTCAGGTGCTTTCTCTATGGCAAAGCCCTCTGATTTAATTCCAGAATTGCAAGGCAGACTTCCAATTCGCGTTGAACTTCAAGCCTTAAGCACTGATGATTTTGAAAGGATCTTAAAAGAGCCTCATGCTTCTTTAACTAAACAGTATGAGATGCTTTTAAAAACTGAAGGTGTAGATATTGTCTTTACTGAAGATGCCATAAGACGTATTGCTGAAGATGCCTTTATGGTAAATGAGCGCACTGAAAACATCGGAGCTCGTCGTTTACATACTCTAATGGAAAAACTTTTAGAGAATATTTCATTTGAGGCTCCTGATAAATCAGGAAGCACCATTACTATTGATGCAAGTTATGTTGACGAACACCTTGCAGATCTGGTAAAAAATGAAGACTTAAGCAGATATATTCTCTAATCTTAAGGAGTACCCCATGGCTGCTGTCACAGAAAATGAACAACTTTTACTCAAACGCATTAATAAAGCTATCGCTGAGATAAACAAGATGGCAGCAGTCTGTAAAACTTATGGGGATGAACTTGCAAAGCGTGATCAGCAAATTGCTTCTTTGCAAGATCAATTGAAGAAAGAACAACTTAAAAACCAAAAATTAAATGAAACTCTTAATTCCTGGCGCACAAGATTACAAAGTGTATTAGGAAACAAAGACTAAGAAAACATCTAAACGCATAGAAAATTTAATTACTAATTGACGTGTAATTCTTCACTTCTATAATATAGCCGTAAATTTATAGGTTATATCTTGCAAGATTTTTTCTATGCTACTTTCTGATGCTACTAAGGGACAAGTTTGTTCCGTATTAAATCTTAATTTACCTGACATGCTCCAACATCGTCTTGAAGCACTAGGTATTACTCAAGGGTGTTCTCTGCAAATCTTAAACCGTAAAGGACACGGGATCTTAATTATCAAATTGCGTGGAACTCGTTATGCCTTAGGTTATAACATCACCTCTAAAATTGAAGTAGCAGCTTAAAAACATTAAATTTTGGATTTTATTATGAGCTCTGAACATGAACTTACTATTGGTTTTATAGGCAATCCAAACTGTGGAAAAACTACTCTTTTTAATGCTTACACGGGGGCTAATTTAAAAGTTGCCAACTGGCCTGGCGTTACGGTTGAAAAAGTAGAAGGCGCAATTAAAGATCACGATCTTAACATTCACTTAGTTGACCTGCCTGGTACCTATAGCCTTACTTCCTATACCATGGAGGAAACTGTCACTCGGCAATTTATCCTAAGTGATGAAGTTGATGTCATTATTAATGTCGTTGATGCCTCCACCTTAGAGAGAAGTCTTTATCTTACTTTACAACTTTTAGAGCTTGGCAAACCAATTGTAGTAGCTCTTAACATGATGGACATTGTAGAAAAGCGTGGCATGGAAATTGACATGCACCGTTTACCTGAAATGTTAGGAGTTCCGGTGGTTGAAGTTTCTGCAAGACAAAGACGCGGTCTTGAAATCCTTTTACATGCCGCAGCTCACCATAAAGATTGCCACAACCCAGACTGTCTAATTCACCAACACCACAATCAAGTATCTCATCACAAACACAATCATCACCAAGAATATGCCATGGTCTATTCAGACCAAATTGAAGATCGGATTGATAAAATTATAAATGCGCTTAAACAAAAATATCCAAACCTTGAGAATTATCGTTGGCACGCTATAAAAATCTTAGAAAAAGACCAAGAAATAACCAACAAATATCCGCTTGATTTACCAACTGATCTAAAACAAGATTACGGCTCAGTCATCATTAATGAAAAATATAACTTCATAGGTGAGATTATTGACGAAGTTTTAGTCAATCAGAAAAAACAAGCCTTATTAACTGAAAAAGTGGATGCTCTTTTAACTCACCGTTATTTAAGTATTCCGGTATTTTTAGCCATAATGGCGGTAATTTTCTTTTTAACTTTTAATATTGGTGATTTTATAAAAGGTTATTTTGAACTAGGCATAGATCTCATCTCGTTTTATACCAATTTGGGCTTAAGTTATCTTGGAGCAAATGCCACCCTTTCCTCATTAATTGTCGATGGTATTATTGCAGGCGTTGGCACTATTGTAACTTTCCTGCCTAATATCTTAATCTTATTTGTGTGTCTTGCTTTACTTGAAGATTCTGGATATATGTCACGTGTGGCATATATTATGGAAGAAATTATGAGTAAGCTTGGCCTTTCAGGAAGAGCTTTTATTCCTATGCTCTTAGGCTTTGGTTGTACAGTACCTGCCATCATGTCCTCACGAGCTCTTGAAAATAAACGCGATAGAATCAAAGTTATGCTCGTCACCCCTTTTATGAGTTGTAACGCAAGACTTACTATCTATATTTTATTTTCTGAAATGTTCTTTGGAAATAACGCGATGTTTGCGGCTTATTCCATGTACATTATAGGAATCATCGTGGCTATTATCGTCTGTGCCATTGTGCATCTTATAGATAGAAAAAAGAATGTAAATTACCTCTTAATTGAACTTCCAGACTATAAAATGCCTGATGCAAGAACGGTAGCTATTTATGTCTGGGAGAAAATTCGCGACTATTTAGAAAAAGCAGGCACCACTATCTTTATTGCAACTTTACTTATCTGGGCGATTTTAAATTTAAACTTTTCAGGATTTGTAGATGATATAAGCCAAAGCTTTGGAGCAAGTCTTGGCAAGATCTTAGCCCCTCTTTTAGCACCAGTAGGCTTGGGATTTTGGCAAATCACTCTTGCTTTAATCGCAGGCATTTCAGCAAAAGAAGTAGTAGTCTCAAGTTGTGCCGTGCTTTTTGGAGTAGTTAACTCCTCATCTAAAGCTGGCATGATAGAATTTTCTGAAGCTTTAAATGCAATTAGTTTTACCTCTTTTAATGCCTTCTGTTTAATGGTGTTCTGCCTTTTATATACCCCTTGTGCAGCAACACTTGCAACAATAAGAAAAGAAGCTAACTCAACTGCCTTTATGCTCTTTGCCGCGCTTTTCCAATTTGCCACAGCCTGGATAGTAACTGCCCTTATCTATCAAATAGGTAAACTGTACTTTTAAGATGCTGATAAATTTTTTGTTACTCGCGCTACTTGCCTTAGCCTCATTTTTTGCGTTAAGGCAAATTCTTTTAAGAAAGCGCCAAAGAAAATGTTCTTTTTGCTCTTTAGCCAAGGAATGTAATAAACAAACCCACAAGCCTTTAAAAGCGCATCCTCAAAAAGAGCAGGAAATTTGCTGTACTGTTTTTAAAGATTAATTTTAAAAACGCTTTTATATAAGCTTGCATCAAGCTTAGTAAATTCAATAGCCCCTGCTTTTTGAGCTTTAAGGCTTAAAGTATAAATTTCAAAAGGCAGAGGATTTTGTAAAAGAAGCTTTTGATTTACAAAAAAAGACAACCAGGAAGGCTTAACTTCATTAGCCACATTTTCTAAAAGATGCGGTAAATAATAAGAGAATACTTGACCTTGAGAGTTATCCTCACAACTTACTTTAAAAGCTTGTAAATTAACTTTAATCTTAGACAAACCTACTAAGCCTAAACCTGACTCTTTAATCAAAGACTCCCGTAAAGTCCAAAATAAACCAAATTCTTTAACCTTTTGCGCCTCATCTTTTGCTAAAAGATAATCAATCTCGCCTAGACTTAGATTTTTCTTAATAATCTCATCTAACATTTTCCGAGGCTTGCAAACTTCAAGATCAAGGCCTTGCTCAACATCTCCCACACTTAAGGCTAAATAGTCTCCTGAATGACTTAAATTAAAAAATCTTGGACTTTGTACAAAATAGGGCTTGCCATGCTCCCCATAAAACATTGAAGGTAACTTTTGTTGAGGACCATAAAATTTGTCTAAAACAGTTAAAAGAAGCTCTCGTCCGGCCCTAAAGGTTCGTTGTCTTTTACCTACAAATCTCTCTTCTCCCTCAACTTTGCGCTCAAATCCTTGGGGAGTTAAAGCTAAAGCAGTGCTAAGCGTAGTTATAAAAACCTGCATCTAAAATCCTAAGCTTTGTTATTCTGCTCAATATCTTTTGAGCCTTGAGTTTGAATTACTTTAGAGAATAAAGCAGGATCGGCTTTTTTCTCTTGATTATCTAAAATAGTGGGAGCTGTATTTGACAAGGTTTCTTGACTGTTAGCAGATGTCTTGCTCTTAAGCGCATTTTTCTTTTTCGATCTTACAAATAAAAAGCCCCCTACCAAAATTAAAAGCACGCCAAAAATAATTCCTGCCACAAGGGACGGCAAAGGGAGGCTATTCATTCCCATTTGCTCAAATAAAGCAAGTGCTTTTTTAGGGAAGGCGATAGCGACTGCGAAGGAGGCATCTCCTAAAAACATCGCTACGACTCCAGATTTAAAAAATCCATAGCCTCTTTTAAAAAGCGCAAACACAATCTGTAAAACTCCAGCACTAAAAGCTAAAAGTCCTGCATAAAAAAAGAGGTTTTCTATCTCAAGTAGCATTAAAAGCTCCTGTAATCCAATATAGCGCCTATTATACTTAATAATCTAAGCTTTACCTTGATAAGCCTGCAAGAGCTTATACAATAGCTTATAATCAACAACACTTAAATTGCATATTTGTTAAGGAAGAGCAATGTTATTTTACTCAAGCGTAGATCCTATAGCCTTTAGTATCGGCCCTCTTACCTTACGTTGGTATGGTCTACTTTTCTCAGGTGGCTTTATTCTAGGCTACTTTATTATGCAGTGGATGTTTAAAAGGAAAAATTATAATACCCAAGATCTTGATAAACTTTTAATTTATATTTTTATCGGTACTATTTTAGGTGCTCGTTTAGGTCATTGCCTAATTTATGAACCTGATTATTATCTACGTTATCCTTTGGAAATCTTAAAAATTTGGAAAGGGGGACTGGCAAGTCACGGAGGAACTCTTGGCGTATTAATTGCAATTTTCCTATTTGTGCGCAAAAGCAAATACACTTTTCTTGAGCTTTGTGACATGTTGTGTGTGCCAGTAGCCTTAGTGGCGACATTAATTAGAGTTGGCAACTTCATGAACTCTGAAATTTTAGGCATTCCAACGCAAGGCGATTTTGGAGTGGTCTTCTTAAGATTAGGTGAAGATTTTCCACGCTACCCTGCCCAACTTTTTGAAGCCTGTTCCTACTTTATAAGCTTTATTGTCTTAGCTTTGCTTTATATAAAATTTAATAAAAAACTCCCCCACGGCTTTTTATTTTCCTTATTCTTCTTACTCATCTTCACCGCCCGCTTTATCATCGAGCCCTTTAAAGAAGAACAAGCAGATTACACCTTGGGGATTGCTCTCAATGTAGGCCAACTTTTATCTATACCTTTTATTTTAGGCGCTTTAATCTTAATGATTTATGTTTTAAAGCGTGGGAAACGTAATTAATGGAGATGTTTATGAGTTGTGAAGTAATTATTTTAGCCGCAGGAATGGGCAAACGCATGCATTCTTCCTTACCTAAGGTACTCCATCAAGTTGCAGGCAAACCCATGCTCTTTCATGTTATAGAAACTGCTTGTTCTTTAAATGCCTCTAAAGTGCATGTCGTAGTAGGTCATGGTGGAGAAATAGTTAAAGAGTATTGTAAAAAACTACCTCAAGACATACAAAATCTTTTAACTTTCCATACTCAAGAGAAGCAACTTGGTACTGCTCATGCCGTATCTTGTGTTTTAAACTACCTAAATCAAGACAGTAAGTGCTTAGTTTTATACGGTGATACCCCATTAGTAAATAAAGAACTTTTAGAGCCTCTTTTAGATTTAGGTGAAAGCTCCCTTAAGCTTTTAACTGTCATCATGCAAAATCCTTTTGGCTACGGCAGAATTATTCGCGATGAGGAGCAAAATATTTTGCGCATTGTAGAAGAGAAAGATGCTAATCCTCAAGAAAAGGCTATTCATGAAATAAACAGTGGAATCATCGCAACTTCATCTAAAATCTTAAAACAATATTTACCTAAAATTCAAAATCTAAATGCCCAACAAGAATATTATTTAACTGATTTAACAGAACTTGTTGTAAAAGCAGGACTTAAGGTTAGCGCTCAAGTCACTTACGATGAAAAACGCACTGCAGGTGTTAATAATAAAATACAACTAAGTGAGATTGAAAATACCTATCGCACCTTACAAGCGCAAAAACTTATGGAAGAAGGTGTAACCTTAATCGATCCTAAGCGCTTTGATTTGCGAGGCACTTTAACTCACGGTCAAGATTGTATAATTGATGTTAACGTGATCTTAGAAGGTGAAGTTGAGCTTGGGAATAATGTCACAATTGGTGCAGGATGCATTATTAAAAACTGCAAGATTGGTGATAATAGTATAATTTCTCCATATACCATTATGGAAGACAGTACGCTTAAAGTACATAACACCATAGGACCTTTTGCCAGATTAAGGCCTGGCAATGTGCTTGAAGATGAAGTACATATTGGCAACTTTGTTGAAGTTAAAAAGAGCCATATTGGTTTAGGAACTAAAGCTGGGCATTTAAGCTATCTTGGCGATAGTGAAATTGGTAAGGATGTTAATATTGGCGCTGGTACTATTACCTGCAATTACGATGGCGCAAACAAACATAAAACCATTATCGGGGATGATGTCTTTGTAGGCTCTGATACCCAACTTGTAGCCCCAGTTGAGGTAAAAGAAGGTGCCACTATAGGAGCAGGTAGTACTGTAACGCGCGAGATCCCAGCTCATGCTCTTATGGTTTCACGCGCCCGCCCAAGAATTTTAGAAGGCTATGAGCGTCCGCGTAAGGAGAAAAAATAATGTGTGGAATTGTAGGTGCTATCGCCAAACGCGATATTTTAGATATTTTACTTGCAGGTCTTCATAGCCTTGAATATCGAGGCTATGACTCAGCAGGTCTTGCCGTTATTAATGAAGGTAAACTTCATACTATAAAAACTCCAGGCAAAGTGTTTGAGCTTGAAAAAGCCATCCAAGATGAACACTTCAATGATCAAGGTAATATCGGTATTGCCCATACTAGATGGGCAACCCATGGTGAGCCTACCAAAGAAAACGCCCATCCTCAAATTTCAGGCACCATTGCGGTAGTTCACAACGGCATTATCGAAAACTACCGTCCTTTAAAAGAAAAACTCCAAGCTTTAGGCTATGAATTTAAGTCAACAACTGATACTGAAGTTTTAGCCCATCTTATTGCTAACTATCGAAAACAAACTAACTCTTTAGAAGAGGCAGTACGTTTAGCTCTAAAAGATGTCACAGGATCATATGCCATTGCAGTTATTGATGCTAATGAACCTGATGTCATAGTTGGAGCTAAAAACCATAGTCCTTTAGTAATTGGCATTGGAATTGGCGAAAATTTTTTAGCCTCAGATGTCCTAGCTTTATTACCCGTTACCTCAAGATTCATTTATCTTGATGATGGCGAGCTTTGCGTGGTTAAACGTAAAAATGTTGAAGTTTTCAATCAAGAAGGCCATCGCTTAGTTAAACACTCTACGATTTGTACTGAAGGCGTCGAAACTATCAGCAAAGGTAAGTATCGACATTTTATGGAAAAAGAAATTTTTGAGCAACCTCAAGCTTTATTTAATACCTGCCTTGGAAGACTTAATGCAAGCGGCGTTGAAAATGAGGCTTTTCATGGCTTAAAACTTGAGAATCTCAAAAATATTGAGCATATTCAAATTGTAGCCTGCGGTACCTCTTATCATGCAGGCTTAGTAGGTAAATACTATCTTGAGGAACTTGCTAAAATCCACACCTCAGTAGAGATTGCCTCTGAGTATCGCTATCGCCATGCGGTAGTTCCTAAAAACTCACTTTTTATCACCATTTCACAATCAGGAGAAACTGCAGACACTAGAGCTGCTTTAGCTTTAGCTAAAAAGATAGGCTTTAAAACTACTCTTGCTATTTGTAATGTTTCAAACTCAAGTATTGTAAGAGAAAGCGATCTTGTGCTTTTAACTCGTGCAGGTTCTGAAATTGGTGTTGCCTCAACTAAAGCATTTACCACTCAACTGCTTGCCCTCTTGCTTTTAACTATCTTTTTAGGTCGCAATAATGGACAAATTGATGAGGCTTTAGGTAAAGAGCTTATAAACTCAATTAGAACCCTCCCTGAGCTTGCGCAAAAGGCACTTAATATCAATCCACAGATCCAAGAGATTGCCCAAGATTTTGCCGGAAAAGAGCACACCTTATTCTTAGGTCGTGGCATGATGTACCCAATTGCTTTAGAAGGTGCTTTAAAACTTAAGGAAATAAGTTATATTCACGCTGAAGGCTATGCCTCAGGCGAGCTCAAACATGGCCCTATTGCGCTTATTGACTCTAATATGCCTGTAGTTGTTGTCGCCCCGGATAATGCTCACTTATCAAAGCTTCTCTCAAACGTTGAGGAGGTAAAAGCTCGCGGTGGACAACTTTATATCTTTGCCTCAACTAGTGTGCAAATTCCTGAGTCTTGCAACACTAGGGTAATTAGAATTGATTGCAAAAACGAGTTACTTGAGCCTATTGTCTTTACTGTGGCTTTGCAGCTTTTAGCCTACCATGTAGCTATTATTAATGGTACCGACGTAGATCAGCCAAGAAATTTAGCTAAATCTGTTACCGTCGAATAATAACTTAGAAAACAAAGGGCTTCTGCCCTTTGTTTGAGATAACCTTTTCTTTTTGATAAGATTATATTGTAGGAAAAATATCAATTTAAGTTAAAACACCTAGAACTTTTTTAAAATTTTAGATAGGGATATTAAGTGCATAACATATTTTTTAAAGAATCTATAGCTTACGGTTTAGGCGCTATTGGCAAAGATGTCATTTTTAATTTAGTAGCTATAGGTTTTATGGTACAAGCAGTCAAGGTATTAGGGATTTCTCCCTACCTTGCAGGTTGTATTTATGCCCTAGGTAGAGTTTTTGATGCACTAAGTGATCCTTTTATAGGTTATCTTGCAGATGTAGCCTCGAAGAAAAAACTTGGCTTTAGTTTTTTTATTTTCACAGGCACAGTTTTATCATCTCTAAGCGCAATTTTATTATTTATACCTTTTAATTTTAGTCCCTTAGTCAATATCATTCTTGTAACTTTTTTATTTTTAGTTTTTACAAGTACTTATTCAATTATAGATGTTCCTTTTTGGGGCTTAATTGCCTCTTTTGGTTCAGATACCTCAGTAAGAGATGTCATGTCTTCAGTACCAAGAGCGGGCGCTTTAATTGGTCAGCATCTTTTTATTTTAGCCTCACCCTTTTTTATAAGTCATGATCTCTTTGGTAACTCTTATCTTACTTTAGCTTTTATAAGTGCCCTATTCTTTTGTCTTTGTGAAGTTTTAATGCTAAAAGGCATCAAAGATCCACTTATAGATGAAAACACTAAAAACCTAACTTTAAAAAATACTTTATCAAGTCTTAAAGCTAATGATGCACTTAAAAATACTGCGCTTATTATGCTCTTACAGCAAATTATTATTGCCATAGCCTCAGTCACTATATTAAATCGCCTCCAAGACAGTAGCTACCAATATTTAGCTTTAATCTCATCAGCGCTCTGTCAGCTTATCGCCTTCGTTTCTATTCCAAGCTTAAATCGGATCTTCTCTTGCAAGACAGTGTTTAGTGCTTCTGCATTATTAATGGCGCTAAGTACTTTTATTTTAGCCTTCATTGTGCCCAATGACCCTTTAAGCTCAACCCTGTTTATATTGCTTTTTTGCTTATTTGGAGTAGGCTCTGCCTTATCTTTAGTTCAAACCTCAGTCATGACTGCAGATAGTGTAGATTATGGAGAATTTAAAACCGGATTTAAACTTGCAAATCTGGCTTTCTCTTTCCAAACTGCCTGTGCAAAATTAAGTTTTGCGATTAATACCTTTTTAACTATGTCTTTAATATCATCTCTTTATGTTATAAAAGGTGAATATGAAAATTTAACTAAAATTGAATTAATCAATGAAATACCTTTAATTAGCGCTACCTTGCTTGCTTTATTAATGCTCGTGGTTTATCGCAAATACTGTAAATTAAATAGTGCATTTTTTAAAAATACCCTCTCAGTACTTGAGAAGCTTAAAGAAAAGAATCAAGATGAGCTAGACTCACAAGATCCGGTTGTTGTACGTTATGCTTTACAAAAAAATGCGATTTGTTATCAATTAGATTTAAATCAAGAAATTAATAAAATTGAAGATATTATTCATTTTTTATGTCTAAAACTTGAAAAGGCAGGCGCACTTTATGATGTCAAATTATTTGAAAAAGACGTACTGACACGTCTGGCAAATAGCCCTTGTGGTATTGCAGAAGGTATAGCCATTCCTCATGCTAAATCTGCCCAAGTTTTAAGGCCGACCATTGCTGTTGCAACTACAGTTAAAGCTTTTGATTGCAAATCCTCAGATGGACGTAAATGTGATCTCTTTTTCCTAATTGCAAGCCCGCTTGATAGTGATTTACATTTAAATCTTTTAGGCAGACTCTCTTTAATGCTTAATGAAAGAGGTTTTGCTGATAAACTAAGACAAGCAGGATCTGCAGATGAGATTTATGAGCGCATGATCCAAACTTCCATCTCGATTTGTTCTAAACCTAGAAGATATTCCTTATGAAATATACGATGCACAAATTAATTAAAATAAGTGGCCTTTTATGTTTAAGCTTACTTTTAAGTGCTAATTCCTTTGCTAAAGAACAAGAAAGCCCTAAACTTCAAGTTTGTGCTGTAACACAACTTTATGAGAGCTTAGAGCAAATTAAAAAGCACTCAACTATTCCTTTTGAAGCCTTTTATGGCACCGCAAATGAAATTTATGCCAAAATTGCCAACAATGAGAAAGTCTGTGATGTAGTACTATCCTCAGATGAAAGATTACCTTTAACTTTAGTAAGAAGTGATAAAGCTGATGCTGTGACCATGGAGCCGTTTACTAGGGCCCCTTTAATTCTCTGGTCGCAAGATCCTTTATATTTTAAAGATGGAATTAAGGTTATCACCCAACAGAAAATAAAATCATTAGCCTTAGCCGATCCAAGACTTACACCTGTAGGTTATGCCACACATCTTATCGTTTCTAATAAAGCCTTTAAGACCTCTTATCTTAAAGATCATATTTACCGGGCTTCTCATGAATATCAAATTTTGGGAATGTTAAGTGCAGGCTATGTCGAATGCGGTTTTATAACTAAACCCCTTATAAGCTCAAAAACTAAAATCGCTAATGGCTCCTACTGGGAAGTACCTCGTGCCTATCACCCAGATCTTCTCTATTACAGTATTATCTTAAAAAACACCTCACAAAAGGAAATGGCTCAAAATTTTACTTTGCAATTGGCCCATAATGAAAACTGGCAAGACATTTTAAATGCTTTTGGTTTTGCATCTCTTAAGATTGATAATGAACCATATAGAATGCTTTTGCCGGGTTTTAAAATAAGTTACTAAGTCTAGGTTTATCGCTTGCTTAATTCTGTTAATATTTGGCTAATTTCTCTTACTTAATTGACTTTAAGCTTGTATCTTAAAGTCAATATGCTATAAAAATTACACTTACCCCATTAAGAGATCTACCGACTATGATTGAACTTCAAGGCTTGATTATCGCAATTTATGCAGCACTATCTCTTATTCTTCCTTTACCTATTAAATGGTACAAAAGACTTTTCCTTTTAATTATTCCGTTTATTTGTGGACTTAAATTTTATATCTATAAACAAGTAGGTGGCATTATGAGTCCACAGCTACCTCCCTATCTTGTCTTAATCTTAGAGGCTTTATATGGCTCTTTAATGCTTTGCGTCTTTTTTTGTTTAATTAAAGATGTTTTATCCTTTATCTATTTCATCTTAAAAAAGTTACGTGTTATTTCATTTAAAGTCAATCGTTTAAAAATAAATGCCACCATTGCACTTTGTGCTTTTGGTTTTGGCTTTTATGGCACGATAAGTCAAATCTTTGTGCCAGAAGTTAAAGCCCATGAAGTTGCAATTAAAAATTTAGGTACTAATTTTGAGGGCTTTAAGATCGTTCAATTAACCGATCTTCATGTAGGCCCAATTTTAAAAGGTGATTTTATTGAGGACGTAGTCGCTAAAGTTAATGAATTAGACCCTGATTTAGTTCTTATTACAGGAGATTTTGTAGACGGAAGAGTTAGCGCTTTAAAAACAGAATTTCAAGCTTTGACCAAGATTAAAGCTCCCTTTGGCATTTTGGCAGTCACAGGCAATCATGAGTACTATTCTGGAGCTTCAGCTTGGATTGAAGCTTTAAAAGATTACGGAGTACGTTTTTTACAAAACGAACATACTTTACTTAAAAAAGGCACTGATTCTTTAATTGTAGCCGGAGTTAACGACAGGAGAAGTGGCGATAGTAACCTTGTTAAAGCATTTTTAAACGCCAAAGAAAATACGCCCCGCATTTTAATGGCGCATGAGCCTTGGGATGGTACTAAACAACTTTTAGCTAACTTCATCCTTTCAGGGCATACGCATGGAGGCACGATGATCTTCTTACAACCTCTTATTGCCTCTTATAATAATGGCTTTGTAAGCGGGATGTATCAAATAAACGATGAGACTTCTCTTTATGTAAGCAACGGTACTGGAATTTGGTCAGGTTTTTCCTGCCGCTTCTTAGTGCCTGCTGAAATATCACTTTTCACCTTAACTCAAGGTAAATAACTTAAAAAAACAACTTAAGGTCCAATTGCCATTTTTATTAAAAATTGGACCTTATGCTTATTTTAAGAAGCAACTTAAACCTGAAATTAGTAATAAGACATTGGCAATATTAAAGAAAGTCTTACCACTTACTTTATGATGAATACGATTGCCAAAATAAATACCAAATAAAGCGGGGATCCCCACATATAAACTTAAAAGAAAATTATCAGTATTTATTTCCCCGGCGATCCCTTCTTGAGCTAAAACAATTAAATTTAAAAACACCCATAAGGTAGATAAAGTTGCTCTAAACTCATCTTTATCTTTAAACACACAAACTGCATATAAGACGACAAAGGCACCACCTGAGACAAACAAACTTTGCATAAGTCCTGCAAAAAACATCACTAATAAAGTAGTTATAAGCCCCATTTTACGAGGGCCGTCTTGTTTTAAAAAGGTTCTAATGGCAACTGCAACAATCACAGATCCGTAAATATAGAGAAGGACTTTAACATCGAGGAAGTAATATAGCCAAAAGCCTACTAACATGCCTGGAATTATCAAAACGGTAATTTTTTTAACTTCATGCCAATTGACAAAACGCCAAGTCATAAAAGCTAAAACCACACAATTGTAAGTACCAATTAGGGTTGAGATGACTTTAGCATCTGTCATACCAATCAACTGAATGGTACCTGGCATAGCTAAAAGATTTCCTGCAAAACCGGTGATAGCATTAACTACCATCGCCACGAAAAATATGGCACCCACTGCCACCTGTTGCCACATATAAGCTCCAAAAAATAAAGGTAGGATAAACCTACCTCTATTTTACAGAATATTTCTTAACTTGCTCTTAATTTTAACAATTTTGACTAATTCCACTTTGCTTTAACAAGGCATCAACAGAAGGTTTACGTCCTCTAAAGGAAACAAATGACTCCATAGGATCACAAGCGCCACCTGTTGCTAAAATATAATCTCTAAAATCAGCACCGACCTTAGGATTTAAAATTCCCTCTTCCTCAAAACGACCAAAAGCATCGGCTGCTAAAACTTCGGCATACTTATAACTATAGTAACCTGCAGCATAACCTCCTGCAAAAATATGGGTAAAACAATTTGGGAAGCGCGAGTTTTCATACTGAGGAGTAACTGCTACTTGATCTTTTACTTCCTTTAAAATTTCCATAATCCGCCCGCCCTTACTTGGGTCATATTCAAGGTGGATCCTAAAATCAAATAAAGCAAATTCAAGTTGCCTTAACATCGCCATAGCCGACTCAAAATTACGTGCAGCAATTAAAGCATCAAGTTTATCTTTAGGTAAACTCTCTCCGGTGCCAACTTTTGAAGATAAGAATTTTAAAACCTCCTCTTGCCAGGCAAAATTCTCATTAAACTGACTTGGCAATTCCACAGCATCCCAAGGTACGCCATTAATACCTGAAACATCAGCAATATCAATTCTAGTTAATAATTGATTAAGCCCATGTCCAAACTCATGGAATAAAGTTACTACCTCATCATGAGTAAGTTGAGCAGGCTTATCCCCAACTGGTGGGGTAAAATTACAAACTAAATAGGTTACAGGTAATTGCAATGCTCCATCGCTTCTGAAGCGTCGACTTTGGCACTCATCCATCCAAGCGCCACCGCGTTTTCCCTCGCGAGCATACAAATCAACATAAAAAGTGCCGATCTTGGAGCCAAAGTGATCATAGACGTCGTAGCACTCAACACTTGGATGCCACACATCTACACCAAAATGAGGTCTAAATGAGATATCGTAAAGGCGATGAGCACACTCAAAGACACCTGCTAAAACCTTACCTGCCGGGAAATATGGTCTTAAACTTTCTGCATCATATGAATATTGCTCTTGGCGCAATTTCTCAGCATAAAAAGCCACATCCCAAGGCTTTAATTCATCTTCAAGCCCCTGTTTTTTAGCATACTCACTTAAAGTTTGGATTTCCTTTAAACCTTGTTGTTTAGATTTATGGGCAAGATCCATTAAAAAGCCCATCACCTCTTGAGGATCTTTGGCCATCTTGGTGGCTAATGAATAATGGGCATAAGTTTTAAAGCCTAAAAGACCTGCCATTTCATGACGTAGACCTAAAATCTCTTCCATGATGGCGGCATTATCAAATTTATTCGCATCAGGACCTAATTCTGAGGCCCGAGTATTATAAGCCTCGTAGAGTTCTTGTCTTAGGCTTCTGTTTTTAGCATAAGTTAAAACTGGTAAATAAGATGGAATATCTAAAGTAAACACATAACCTTCAAGGTTGCGCTTTGAAGCTTCCTCTCTAGCAAGTCTTAAAGCCCCAGAAGGTAAACCTTCAACTAAAGAAGGATCACTTACATGTTTTACCCAAGAGTGAGTGGCATCTAAAACGTGATTGGCAAAATCTGATTGTAATTGCGCCAAGCGAGCATTAATCTCGCCAAAACGTTTTTGCTTATCTTGTGGTAAATCAATACCTGAAAGCTTGAAATCTCGAATTGAATTTAAAATAGACTTTCTTTGAGCTTTGGAAAAAAGAGAGAACTCATCACTTGCAGCTAAGCGTGACATAACCTCAAATAAAGGTTTATATTGTCCAACAAAAGTTGCATAGTCAGAAATAAGAGGCAAGCATTCATCATGAGCTTCACGTAATTGCTTGGTATTTACTACAGAATTTAAATGAGAGACTACTGACCATATCTTAGAAAATCTATCATCAGCCTCTTCAATTGGTGCTACGGTATTATCCCAAGTCAAACGAGTTTTTGGTTTTGAAGTAACCTCTTTAATCACACGTACTGACTCATTAATCGCTTTTTCAACTGCAACTTTAATATGCTCAGGCTTCACAGCACCAAAATGCGGTAATCCTTCAATATGTAATAAAGGATTAAAATCGTTATCACTCATGTCTTAAAACTCCTTGTTTTACAATTAGCAAAAAAGTATTGCTAACTTGTATTTTCTAAACTATTTTGCTGTTCTCATAATAACTTAATCTTTATCTAAAGCCAAAATTAAATACTCTACAATGTGAGGGAAGAAGCTTTAACAAAAGATACATCTGAAATGATAACGGACTGTGCTAAGATGCGCATAGATTATAAGTTTTATGTGTAATAATGCTATGACAGACCAAGATTTAAACTCCGCCTCAAAGCGTGAGACTACAGATATTCTAGAAGATCTCTACTCTCTTTTACGTGAAAAAGAGTTAGATGGCTTAATTGTGCCCCACGATGATGAATATTTATCCTATGAGCTCACTCCTGAATGTGAAAGAATTGCTTATCTTACAGGATTTACAGGCTCGGCAGGTTTTGCAGTAATCACTGATCCTCAAACTTCCTTTCAAGAAGAATTTAGTATTGAGCACCCTCTAAGTGCTAAAGGCCTTGATGGTAAAGATTTTGAAATTACCAAAAACTGTGCAGTTTTTGTCGATGGTCGCTATACAGTGCAAGTTGATGAACAAGTAGATCTAGAGATTTTCAATACTTTTAATTTAAGGCAAGTAGATCCTTGTACCTATTTAAATGCCTTAATGCCTCGCAATTCCAAAATAGGTATTGATTTAAGATGCATCTCTTATAAAGAATTTCTGAAGATGCAAAAACTCCTTGAAAGTTGCGATATTACTTTAGTGGGTTTGTCTGAATCTTTAGTTGATACAGTTTGGGAAGACAGACCTAAACCTCAACTTTCACAAGTATTTATCTATGTTGATGAATATAATGGCTGCCCGGTTATGCAAAAACGCCAAGCTTTAGCTGAAACCATGCGCGCAAAAGGCATTGATGCAACTGTTATTTCATCTCCTGAAACTATTTGTTGGTTACTTAATATTCGAGGCAATGATAGAAAGGGGCTGCCCGTCATAAATTGTCGCCTAGTAGCTTATGCTAATGAAGCTCTTGAATGGTATGTCGACCGTGGACATCTTGAAACTGATGGCATTGAAAGTGATCTTGAAAATCATTGCGGCCATCTTGATATCTTCCAAGAAAATCGTTTTGATGAGGTTTTAGATCGTCTATGCAACTCCTCTGCCACCGTTTATATCGATCCTAAAACCACTAATGCTTTAACCTTAAAAAATCTCTATGAAGGTGGAGCTCACGTAATTGAGGGTTTAGGCTTATGTGAACTTCCAAAAGCTATTAAAAACGAAACTGAAATTGAAAATGAACGCAAAGCACATATTAAAGACGGAATTGCTCAATGCAGATTTTTAGCCTGGCTTGATGATGTAACTGCCCTTAATAATAACTTTGAAGAAGATGCTTATCAAAGACGCGTTGAAGATATTGATGAGGCAGTATTAGCCCAAAAAGCTGAGAGTTTTCGTAAAGTTGAAGGTGATTTTCTAGAACCTTCCTTTGACACCATCTCAGCTTTAGGCCCAAATGCGGCTATGTGTCACTATAATCATGAAAATGCTCCCAAACCTAGGGCTTTAGGACTTGATCCTTTATACCTTATTGACTCAGGTGCCCATTTTATCGAAGGTACCACAGATATTACTCGTACCGTACAAGTAGGCCCTAATGTTACGGATGAAATGCGCCTTGCTTATACTTTAGTTTTAAAATCACATATCGCTCTTGCAACTACTGTTTTCCCACGTGGCACTTCAGGTTTACAGCTTGATGCTATAGCCCGCCGTCCACTTTGGGACCATGGTATGGATTACGCACATGGGACAGGACATGGTGTAGGTCATTTACTTTCAGTACATGAAGGCCCTGAAGCTATATCCTCTCGTCACTCAGATATTCCTCTTGAGCCCGGCATGGTGGTATCTATTGAACCTGGCTTTTATAAAGAGGGAGGATTTGGTATCCGTCTTGAAAACTTAGTGGTCGTAGAACCATGTATTACCCCGATGTTTTCACATATGTTATGTTTTTCACCACTAACCTTTGTTCCTTTTGATAAACGACTTATCATGCGTGATATGCTTACTGCAAAAGAACGTGAGTGGCTAAATAATTTTCATCAGCATGTAAAAGAAATTATTTCAGGCAATGGAACTACCTTATCTGAAATGGAAATTAATTGGCTAAATGACGCAACAGCTACCATCTAAGAGGATCTTACATGTGTTGGTTTAAAAAAAATGCCCCCACAACACTTTACTGCCAACGTCGTTTACAACAATTACCAGTAATTAGTGTTAAAGCTGCATCTTATGAAATTTTAGAGCGCCCAGAGCGTTTTCACAAACGCCTCTTAGAGCTTATCGCTTCTGCTAAAGAGCGGATTATGATGACCGTTTTGTATTTGCAAAACGATGATTCAGGCAGAGAAATTTTAAATGCGCTCTATGAGGCTTTAGCCAAAAATCCACGTTTACATATTATGATTTACGTTGATTATCACCGCGCACAACGTGGACTTATTGGGCAAGAAAAAAGTTTAGGTAACGCAGCCTTATACTATCAAATGGCCAAAGATGCTACACACAGTCCTGCCATTTATGGTGTTCCGGTTAAAAAGAGAGAAATTTTTGGCGTGATGCACCTTAAAGGTTGTGTATTCGATAATACTGTACTTTATTCAGGGGCTAGTATTAATGATGTTTATCTTGGTGCTAAAAATAAATATCGCTTAGATCGTTATCATGAAATTAACTCCAAAGAGTTAGCCGACTGTCTTTGTAACTATGTAAATGCAGCTTTTCATATTAATTATGCCGTACAAGACTTCTCTCAAGGAGAGGTAAAAGGGATCCGCGATATTAAAGATGATCAAAGAGTCCTAAGACGGCACTTAACAGAACAACAATACACTTTTAAAGACTCTAAAATTAAAAATGATGAAGTAGGAATTACCCCACTTGTGGGACTTGGCAAGCGCAATAACCTTTTAAATCGTACTATTTTATGGCTGATAAATTCAGCAAAAGAAGAGCTTTTTATCTGTACACCTTATTTTAATCCGCCAAAGCCCATCCTTGAGGCTTTAAACTCAACGCTATCGCGTGGAGTAAAAGTAACCTTAGTGGTGGGAGATAAAAAAGCTAATGACTTTTATATTCCAGAAACTGAAAAATTTTCAGCAGTAGGTGCTATTCCCTATATCTATGAACAAAATTTGCGCCTTTTTATTCAAAACCACGCCGAGCAAATCAAAAACGGCAATCTTAAGGTCATGTTATGGGAAGATCATAACAATACCTATCATTTAAAAGGGATTTTTGTTGATAAGGGCTTAGCCTTAATTACCGGTAATAATTTAAATCCAAGAGCATGGAAACTTGATTTAGAAAATGGACTTTTAGTGCATGATCCGCATCATCTGATGCTTGAGAAATTTATGCATGAAAAGCAATATATTTTACGGCATACCCATCAAATTGAAAAAATAGAAGATCTTGAAGCAATAGATAATTATCCTGAAGCGGTACGTAAAATTTTAGAGCGCGTCAGACGTTTTAGAGCTTCTATTTTTATAAAACAGCTCTTATAAACCTAAAAAGACTTATGTGGAACATGCATCGCATAAGTCTTATTTTAGTAAAATAAGCTTCAAACAATTAAAACTCACCTTGTTGCTTGATTGTTAAATATCAAATAGTTAAGTATAAAAGCTCCAAGGTGATAATTATTGACTAAAAAGTTTTACCTAAAATTTTTTTATTAAATTAATTGCAAAAAGGATTACTTTTATGAGTTGGCGTACACGACTTGGTATTTTTGCTTTTTGTATATATTTCACATCAGCAAGTTATACGATGTGTGTGCCATTCTTACCAATTTATCTCTTAGATTTAGGCGCAAGCGAAGATAATATCGAATTTTGGTCAACTATCGTATTTTCAGTAAGCTTTTTAATAGGTGGCATCATGGCTCCAATTTGGGGCCGCCTTGCAGATAAAAATGGCCAAAAAACTATGGCAGTTAGATCTTCATTTATGCTCTTTTTTGCCTACACTCTAGGAGGTCTAGTTACCACTCCCCTACAACTTTTCTTTATGAGGGTCCTGCAAGGCTTTGCAAATGGCTTTTTGCCTTCAGTTTTATCTATGGTCTCATCTTTAGCGCCAAAAGATAGACTTGGCCCTTCGCTTGGAGTTATACAATCTGCACAATTAATAGGCACCGTAAGCGGCCCAATTATAGGCGGAAGCCTAGCTCACTTTTTTGGTCTTAGAGCTTCTTTTTTCATTGCAGGCGCAGCTTTATTTTTTGTTTTTATCATTACCACTTTTTTAGTACCTTCTGATAAAAATGAAAATAATGCCAAAGTAGCCTCCTCTTCAAGCATTCTTGGCGATATTAAACTAAGCTTTGAAGATTTAGCCATAAGAGAGCTTCTATTACTCTTTTTTGCCTTTAATGCAGTCATGGTGGCTATTCAACCTATTTTGTCCTTATATGTGGCAGAACTGTCGGGATCTCTTGAAAATGTGGAACTACTCTCGGGGATTGCCTGCTCATTACCGCCTTTTATTGGAGCGCTAACCTCTCCTTGGTGGGGTTCTTTTGGACAAAGCAAAGGCTTCTTTCTTGCGATGTCTTTTGCCCTCTTTGGTTCTGGGATCTTTATTTTCTCGCAAGGCTTAATAGATTCGGTTACAGCTTTATTAATTCTTTCAGGCTTTATGGGACTATTTATTGTAGGCATCGTCCCCTCTTTAAATGCCGCATTAAGCTTGAGTACTAAACCTGAATTTAGAGGTCGTGGCTTTGGTATGATGACTATGGCAGGACAATTTGGCGCTATGGCAGGCCCGCTTCTAAGTGGCAGTATTGCCCACTACTTAAATTTAGCGACTCAATTTATGGTCTCAGGCTCCTTGCTTGTAATCTTAGGCATTTACACGCTTAAGCGTCATCATGACAAAATTGCAAAGAAAAAGGCAGGATAAAAAATGCTCGATCTAGCTTTACAATACCAAAGTCTTGAAGTTGATACTTTAAAAGGTATCGGTGATAAATCTGCTCAAGTTTTTAAAAATTTTGGCTTAAAAAGCTATTTTGATCTTTTTATCCATTTGCCATTTCGTTATGAAGATAAAACTAAAATCACTCCCATAGCTGAGCTTAAAAATGGACAGCCCGCCTTAGTTGTGGGAAAAATTATGAGCACGCAAGTGCGCCCTAAAGTCTATAATGTTTCAATAAGCGATAATTCTTTAAGATCATTAAATTTAGCTTTTTTTAATTATTGGCCTAATACTACACAACAATTAACTTTTGGCAAATTTGTCCAAGCTTATGGAAACGTCAGAGTTTATGAGTTTCAAGGAATTAGAACTTATTCAATAGCCCAACCTGAATATACCATTATTAAAGATCTAAATGATTATAAAACTGAAGAATACCTAACCCCGGTTTATCATCTCACTGCAAAACTTACACAAAAAAAACTTAGAAAAGTTATAGATAGTGCTTTGGAGATCTTAAAAAAACAAGCTATAACTGAGCTTATTCCCCAAAAGCTAAATCCCTTTTCTTATACTCTAAATGATGCCTTGCTTACCATTCACCATCCTAAACCTTGTGATCTTATAAATGGCAATCCTGAATCTCATAAAGCTTTTTCAAGAATTTGTTTTGAAGAACTTACCGCCTATCAAATCTCTTTATTATCTTTAAAAAATCGCAATGCTAAAAAAACCGCACTTGAAATTAAACCACATCTTGATCTACAAGATGAGTTTATCAAAACATTACCTTTTACTCCCACTAATGCTCAGCTTAGAGTCTTTAATGAAATCTTAGAAGATCTAAAACAATCAAGCCCCATGTCGCGTTTAGTTCAAGGTGATGTAGGTTCAGGTAAAACCTTAGTGGCTTTAATGGCCGCTTTACAAGTTACGGCAAATTTGGGGCAGTGTTCGATTATGGCTCCAACTGAGCTTCTTGCCAAACAACACTACACTACCGCCTATAACCTACTATCACAACTTGGCATTAAGGTTGTATATCTTGCAGGTAAGATGACGGCTAAGGCACGTCGTGAAACCTTAGCTCATATTGCCTCAGGACAGGCGCAAATTGTAGTTGGCACTCATGCTCTAGTTGGCGATGAGGTAATTTTCAAAAACCTTTGTCTTTGTATCATCGATGAGCAACACCGCTTCGGCCTTGATCAAAGAGCTAAGCTTTTACAAAAAGCCCAAGATGGCACGTCTCCTCATCAGCTTGCCATGACCGCAACCCCAATCCCAAGAACCCTACAGCTTGCCCTATACTCAGATTTAGATGTCTCAATCATCAATGAGTTACCAAAAGGCAGAATCCCGATTAAAACCGCCGTCATTGATGATAGTAGATTAAATGAAGTCATAGCTCACGTTAAACAAAGTTGTGAACAAGGCGTACAGGTGTATTGGGTTTGTCCGCGCATTGAAGAATCAGAAGAAGATGAAAGTGCTTCTGTAAAAAAAAGATTTAAACAATTAACAGAAGCTTTACCTGATCTATCAATAGGTCTTTTACATGGGCAACTTAACTCTAAACAAAAAAATGAAGTCATGCAGGATTTCATTGATAAAAAATACTCAATCTTAGTTTCTACTACCGTAATTGAAGTTGGAGTTGATGTGCCAAATGCTTCAATTATGATTATTGAAGGTAGCCACCGCTTAGGCCTTGCGCAATTACATCAATTAAGAGGTCGCGTTGGACGTGGTGATAAAGCTTCATTTTGTCTTCTTCTTTATACTAATGCTGAATGCACTGAAATTGCAGAAAAGAGACTTCAGACCATGCGCAATACTACTGATGGATTTAAAATAGCCACAGAGGATCTTATTTTAAGAGGCCCTGGTGATATTATTGGAGATAAACAAACCGGCTTTGACATTTTTAAAGTTGCAGATGTAGGCCGTGATTTTCCATTAATAAAAGAAGCACGCACTTGTGCTTTAGAGCTTATTGAGCACCATCAAGATATTGCTAAAAGCTTAATTCAGCGCTGGTTTCCACAATATTTGTAATTTAAGGATCGACCTATGGCTCTACGTTATCATCATACTTCCAAGAGATCTGAAAGTAAGATGCTTACTATTTGCTTAAGGGTAAGTGCAATTATCGCCTTCCTGTTAAGTGTCATAGTCATTTTATGTTTGGTTTTAATTAATGGAAATAGTATCAAAGCTACAGTTGAAAACACTTTAGGCAAAATAACTGACAGTCAAGTAACTATTGAGACTGCAGAGTTCTCACCTCTCTATCCTGATACGATCAAACTTAATAATGTCCTTTTAAAACAGGAAAACAACTCCTATAAAATAGCTGAGTGCTATGTTGAGGTAGCGCTCATTGATTCAATTTTTAATAACACCCTTTTCTTTGATGATCTCTACTTGCGTGGCATTAATTTCACGCCCGATTTTTTTCTTCAAGCGGCAGATCATTTGCCTAAATCCTCGCTTTATTTTAAGACCTTTCGTTTAGACGATTGGTCGCTTGATCTGCCGCAAATTACTACTAAAAGCTCATCTTTACGCCTTCAAGAAGTAACTTTTGCAAATGACAAACTTAAATTTCAAAATGGAAGTGTCATCTTAAATGAAGGACAAATCTTAAATCTTCCCTATCATCAACTAGCATTTAATTTTAAGGAGCAAGACTTATTAAAGTTTAACTTACAAGATCTACAAGGTAGACTTTTAGGTGGCAACTTAACAGGAGAGGCAACTTTAGATCTAAATAATAAAACTCTTGATTTTACAAATCTAAATTTAGCTAAAACAATTTTAAGAACGCAAAATCTTAAAACTTTACCCTTTAAAATAACGGCCAAGCAAGGCAACTTAAGTGATATTTTTTACACAACTTTAAATGACGAGCTTATTTTATCTGGGATCAACGGTCAATTTGAAAACTTATCTTTTGCTGAAAATGGTTTGCTCTATACTAACTTTCAAGGACAAATTGATGAAATTTCCAAACCACAAGAAGAAATCATTTTAACTTACAATCAAGGTGAAATTATTAATACCAAAGATAAGCTTAATTTTAAGTTACAGGGAAACTTTCAAGATGGAGAATATAAGCTTACCTCAAGTGTAAATTTTAAAGATAAAAGCTTAATTATTGATAATTTAGAGCTTAAACAAAACAAGCTTGAACTAAAAGATGCTGTCTTAAAGCTCTTCTCTCAAAAGCTTAACGATTGGCAAGTTATTTTAAATCAAAGTCAAATTCAAGATATAGAAGTACTCTCTTATATTAATACACTACCTATTTCTGCCGAAAAATTAAGCATTAAAGCCTCAGAATTGAGTATTAAAGAAAATAAAATTAAAGGTCTTAATACCGGACTTATTAACTTAAATGTTCAAAACTTTTTATACTCTGATTTGCTTTTAAGAAAAATTACTTTAATGGGGACTCTCTCTGACAATTTAATTACCATCTCCGCCCCACAAATCACCTTTAAAGACTCAGATCTATCATTTTCTGCAACTTTAGCTAATAATCAAACCGCACAAAGTTATTTTTTACTTTGGGCTCATGATTTTGATTTAGGCAATTTAAACTCTAACCTTTTCCCTCATCTTTTTGCCGGAAAATTAACGGCTGAAATCTCACTTAGCGCTGAAGGTGGTGATTTTACAACCTTAAAAAATACCCTTGAAGGTCAGGCAACCTTTAATGCCCAAGCGCTTTTAGTCTCTAAATTTGGTTTAGATTTAATCAATGGCGGTAAAAAGAATAATTTAACTTTATCTTTAAGCGAATTTTTAAGTGCGCTTGAGGCTCAAGATTGTGGAATTTACGATCTTAATTTAAATCTAAACTTACAAAATCAAAGAGCAAGACTTGCCGGTAACTTTGACTTACCAGTCTCCCATGTCTTTGTAAATCAAGCTTTAGATCTTAATAAATTTACTTTAGACGGACTTTCGACTTTTACCTCTCATTCAAAAGATAGTATTACTACTTTAGAAATTACAGGCGATCTTAAAGACCCCCTTATTAAGCTTAACGCGAAAAAACGCGGTGAATTGCGCCCAGGTCTTTTTATACAAAACTTAAATGCTAATCAAGAAGAACAAAAAGATAAGCAGATCTCTCAAGTGTACACTACAAAGAGCCAACAAACTAAAGCGCAAAAGAAAAGCACTTATGAACCAAAGCTTTTAACCTCGGCAGATCTACTTGTGGGAAAAGCTGTGGGATCTTTGTTTAAAACAAGTGGGCAAACCTTAGATAAAAAGCATGATTTTAAGCAAAATCAAGAGGTTCTTTACCCAATTAAAGGTGTGGGAAAATCTAATCTTCCCACAGCAGAGCCCATAAAATTCACCCCTCTTTTAAAATAAAGGGCATACAAAAAACTTAGCGACGCGGATTATATTTTGAAATCCTAACTCTAACTGAAGGGGCTCGTTTGTGGTTTACCACATCTTTTGAGCCTAAATTATTGCCTGTAACACTTGCTAACATCACCATAAGCCTTGGGACATCATTAACGTTACCACTTCTTACCATCCCCAAGCAGGAGGTAAATTCAGCACCAAAAAGAATAATACACCAATTAATATTAATCCAAATCATTAATACCGGAATTGCAGCAAGAGCGCCATAAATTGCTTCATAACTTGAGAAGTTCAAAATAAAAACTGAGAAAATCTTTTTGGATAGCTCAAATAAAATCGTCACAAAAAAGGCACCAATTAAAGCATCAGTAAAGCGCACTAGGGCAACAGGCACCGTAACATATAAAGTGGTCACAACAGCCATTTCAATAAAGATTGGCAATAAGAAATAAAGTACTTGGCTTGCAAGAGAGAGATCTAAATCTAAAATTGAAACCGTAAGTAATTTAGAAAAAAGCCATAAAGTTAAAGCAGTAGCTAATGGACCTACAGTTAATAAAGTCCAATAAATAGCAAAAGTCATAGTCTTTTTTCTTTTACCACCTCGCCAGATGCGATTAATACTTTTATCAATCGATCTTACAAGTAATAAAGAAATAGCCACTAAAACTACTGAGCCTGTGACCGTCATGGAGCCTGCTTTTTCTATAAAATTTCCTGCATACTCAGAAATTGCATCAGAAAACACCGGCATAAAGTTTTGCGCGACAAATTCTTGCAAACTCTTTTTTAAAGGCTCAAAAGATGGTGCCATAGTAAAGATTGACACCACTATGGTTAAAGCGGGGATTAAAGCTAGGATAGTTGTAAAAGATAAAGAAGCGGCCTCTAACATCAACTCATCTCTTTTGACACGATGAATAAAATAGCGGATGAGTTCACGCATAGACTTCTTCCTCAACTTAAATTTTTACTAAAAATAAAAAACCTTCCTAATCTTATACTAGGAAGGTCTATTTTTTAAAGTGTTTAAAGCGCATTCGCGCGCTTTATCAAATTTTTAAGTTTAAAGTGAGTAATACATTTCAAACTCAATTGGATGAGGAGCAGTGCGAAGCTTATCCACCTCAGCACGCTTAATTCCAATATAAGCCTTGATCATATCCTCAGTGAAAACACCACCTTCTGTTAAGAAGGAGTAATCTTCTTCAAGAGCATTTAAAGCTTCATTTAATGAACCACAAACTTGTGGAATATTTGCAGCTTCCTCAGGTGGTAAATCATAAAGATTCTTATCCATAGGATCACCTGGATTGATGCGATTTAAAATACCATCAAGACCTGCCATTAATAAAGCTGCGAAAGCTAAGTATGGATTGGCCAAGCAATCTGGGAAACGCACCTCAAAGTGAGCAGCCTTTGGATTTTGTGATACCGGGATGCGAATTGAAGCTGAACGATTGGATGCTGAATAAGCTAACATGACTGGAGCTTCAAAACCTGGAACTAATCTCTTATAGGAGTTAGTTGAAGGATTAGTAAATGCATTTAAAGCTCTTGCGTGCTTAATTACACCACCAATGAACCATAAAGCTTCTTGAGATAAGCCACCGTACATGTTGCCTGCAAAAATATTCTGACCATCACGACCAATTGAAATATGGCAATGCATACCAGAACCATTATCGCCACGAATTGGCTTTGGCATAAAGGTTACGGTCTTACCCCATTGATCTGCAACATTTTGCACTACATACTTATAAACCATCACCTCGTCAGCTTTACGAGTTAAGGTGTTGTAACGAGTTGCAATTTCATTTTGACCACAAGTTGCCACTTCGTGATGGTGAGCCTCAATTACCAAGCCCATCTGCTCCATCACTTCACACATGGCAGAGCGTAAATCTTGTGAAGGATCTACAGGAGGTACTGGGAAGTAACCGCCTTTAACACCAGGACGATGACCTAAATTACCGCCTTCATACTTCTTCTTAGAGTTCCAGGCAGCCTCATAATCATCAACCTTATACATGGCACTGCCCATCTCACAGGAGAATCTCACATCATCAAAGATAAAGAACTCAGGCTCAGGACCAAAATAAGCCTCATCACCAATGCCTGTGGAACGTAAATAATTCTCAGCGCGCTTTGCAACAGAACGAGGATCTCTATCATAACCACTCATTGTATCGGCTTCTAAAACATCGCAGCGCACTACAATAGTTGGATGCTGATAGAAAGGATCAAGACGTACAGTCTCAACATCTGGCATTAGGATCATGTCTGACTTATCAACACCCTTCCAGCCTTCCATTGATGAGCCATCAAACATCTTACCTTCTGAGAAGAAATCCTCAGTTACGGCTTTAGCAGGAATAGTAACGTGCTGTTCTTTGCCACGAGTGTCAGTAAAGCGTAAATCGGCAAATTTAACTCCTTCAGCTTTAATAAGCTCTAAAACTTCGGTAACAGACATGACCTTTTAATCTCCAAAAATCATGAAATAAAATGATGCATAATTTTACCAGATCAAAGGCCAAAACTCCTTAAACTTAACGACTTAAAGCACCATTTTGTAGCAAAAAATTTAATCATTTTTATCAAGTATTGATCTTAGGACAAATAGTTCTATTTTTATTAAGCTCAAAGGTTCCAAAATCCAAAAAAATAATGCGAGTTTGCGCACAAAATTGCAATTTGTGGGCTTGTTTAAGGTAAAATAGCCCAAAATTTTTATGAGCAACCCGCCCGCCGCAGGCAATTTTTTTTCAACACAGGTTAATATCCATGGATGTTCAAAAGATCCGCAATATCGCGATCATTGCTCACGTTGACCACGGTAAAACAACCTTAGTCGACAAACTACTTCGCCAGTCTGGCACGCTCGATCGTAGTGAATTAGGTCAAGAGCGCGTCATGGACTCAAACGCTATTGAAAAAGAACGTGGTATCACAATTCTTTCTAAAAACACTGCTATTAATTGGAAAGGTTATCGTATTAACATCGTTGATACCCCAGGCCACGCAGACTTTGGTGGTGAAGTAGAACGTGTCATGTCAATGGTGGACTCTGTTCTACTTTTAGTTGACGCTGTAGACGGTCCAATGCCACAAACTCGCTTTGTAACCCAAAAGGCATTTGCAAGAGGCTTAAAACCAATTGTCGTTATCAATAAATGTGACAGACCTGGTGCTCGTCCTGATTGGGTTATAGATCAGGTTTTTGATCTTTTCGATAATTTAGGCGCAACTGACGAACAATTAGACTTCCCAATTGTCTATGCTTCAGCTTTATCTGGATGGGCCTCTTTAGATGTCAACAATCCAGGAGATAGCATGGAACCTTTATTTGAGACCATTATTGAAAAGGTAACCCCCCCTGAGGCTAATCGCGATGGTCCTTTCCAGATGCAAATCTCCTCTTTAGATTTTACTTCTTATGTCGGAGTAATTGGTGTAGGAAGAGTGACCCGTGGCACTGCTAAAACTAATCAAAGCGTGGTCATCGTCGGAGCTGACGGAAAAGAGCGTCAAGGCAAAATCGGCCAAGTTTTAGGCTATTTAGGTCTTCACCGTCAAGAAGTACCAGAGGCCTCCGCAGGTGACATTATTGCTGTCACAGGATTAGGTGAACTTAAGATCTCAGATACAATTTGTGCCACAGGTGCCGTAGAGCCATTACCTGCACTTACTGTAGATGAGCCTACTGTGGCTATGAACTTCTGCGTTAATACTTCACCTTTTGCAGGAAAAGAAGGTAAATTTATTACCTCCCGCAATATTGAGGAAAGATTGCGCCAAGAGTTAGTACACAATGTGGCTTTACGCGTTGAAAACACCGAGGATGCTGATAGATTTAGAGTCTCAGGCCGTGGTGAATTACATCTTTCAGTGTTAATTGAGCAGATGCGCCGTGAAGGTTATGAGCTTGGTGTCTCTCGTCCTGAAGTAATTTTACACAAAGATAAAGACGGTAAAGTCTTAGAGCCATACGAAGTTTTAACCCTTGATCTTAATGAGGAGAATCAAGGTGGGGTTATGGAAGAATTAGGTCGCCGTAAGGGTGAGCTTAAGAACATGAACCCAGATGGCAAAGGTCGTGTGCGTCTTGACTATCGCATCCCGGCCCGTGGCCTTATTGGCTTCCAATCACTCTATTTAACCCTAACCTCAGGTACTGGTCTTATGTACCATACCTTTGACAGTTATGATGAGTTTGTTGGTGGCTCAATTGGTGAAAGAACTAATGGTGTCTTAATTTCTAATGACACAGGTAAAGCAGTACCTTATGCTCTTTGGTTCTTACAAGAGCGTGGACGTTTATTTGTGGATGCTGGTGAAGATGTCTATGAAGGACAAATTATCGGCCTTCATGTAAGATCCAATGATCTTACCGTCAACTGCCTTAAGACTAAGAAATTAACTAACGTTCGTGCAGCAGGATCTGATGATAATATTATCCTAACTCCAGCTGTGCATATGAGCTTAGAGCAAGCCTTAGAATTCATCAATGATGATGAATTAGTAGAAGTCACTCCAAAGAGCATTCGTATTCGCAAGAAGTTCTTATCAGAACTTGAGCGTATTAGAGCCTTTAGAGCGGCAGGTGGTAAAGCTGCAAAAGAATAATAAACAAAATTGCATATCACACCGCCGCAAGGCGGTGTTTTTTTCTATAAAGAACAAGGATAAGTTATGGGACATGGGATCTTTATTGTCGGCACCGATACTGAAATTGGAAAAACCTATGTTTGCGCCCTAATGTGTAAATATCTAAAAGAGCACAAGCTTAAGGTTGCCTACTATAAAGCTGCAGCAAGTGGCGAAGGTGAATTTATAAAAAGTGATGCAGGTTTTGTTAAAAGTTTTGCTAATTTAACTCAAGATAGAAGCACAATGCTTTCATATATTTATCAAGAACCTCTCTCCCCCCATCTTGCAGGCAGAATAAATCATAATTTTGTAAAACTTGATAAAGTACAAAAGGATTTTAATCAAGTCTGCTTAGAGCATGATGTAACGGTTGTTGAAGGATCAGGTGGCATTATCTGTCCTATAACCTATGAAAAAGATGAAAAAATTATCCTAACCGATCTAATTTACGCTTTAAAGCTTGATACTATCTTAGTCGCTCGTGCAGGACTTGGCACTATCAATCATACGGTATTAACTGTGCATTATTTAAAAACGCTTGGCATCAAAGTAAAGGGCATTATTTTAAACTCATATGAAGAGCAAAATCTCATGCATCAAGACAATCGCTTTATGATTGAGGATTTGACTCAAATAAAAGTTATTGCCACTGTACATAAAAACGATAAAGAACTTATGCCTAATTGTGATTTGATAAACTTAATTTACAACTAAAATAAAAACTAAGCCTAAGATTTAGAAAATTTATAATAAATTTTTAAGCTATAAATTAGTGCAAAACTCAAGATTTAATTAACTTACTAAAATTTAACACAAAATATCCAAGATAAACAATTTTCAAGCTTTTACAGGTGCACCAAAGCTTTAAACCTAGTGCACCAAAACCATAAAATATAGCTCAATAAAAGTGCAATTTATATTTTTATTTAGTTTTAGTAATTACTTTTTAAGTTTTTTGCACTATTATTGAACAGCTATTTAAATGTGGAGATCTAGTTATGCAATACGATGCTCAGGCTCTTATAGAAAGTCTAGCTACTGCCGTTCTTTTGACCGACAGCAATTTACGTATTGTCTACGCCAATTCTGCAGCACAACAATTATTTTTACTTTCAAGAAGTAAACTTTTACAACTAAAACTTACTGACCTTTTAGATAAAGAGCAAAAAAATTTAATTGATTCAATTTACAGTGCAACAAAACCATACTCAACAGGCTTTTTTGCCTCAAAGGTTTTATTCGTTCCAGAACCTAATCGTTGCATTACGGCAGATCTTTCTATTGCCCACTACTCAGGCAAGGGAAAAGGTTTAGTTGTGGAATGTCGCAGTGTAGATTATCAGCAAAAGATTAATGATGAAATACAAAGACGCTCTCAACATCTTGCCGCCCGTGATTTAATTAGAAGTTTAGCCCACGAGATTAAAAATCCTTTAGGTGGAATTAGAGGGGCTGCTCAATTAGTTGATATGACCTATGGCTCAGATCAAGCCTTACATGAATATACCAAAGTAATTATTGAGCAAGCCGATAGACTTAAAACCTTAGTCAATAATCTTTTAGGCCCGCAAAGACCTAATCCTTTAACGCTTTGCAATATTCACTATGTAATTGAAAAAGTATTGTCTTTAGAAACCATGGAAACCCGCGGTAAGATTAGGTTTAAAAAAGATTATGATCCTTCTTTACCTGAATTGCCTCTTGATGTTAATGCCATGGAACAGGCTTTAATTAATATTATAAGCAATGCAGTTCAAGCGTTGACTGAAAACAAAACTCCACATCCTGCAATTGAACTTAAAACTAGAGCTCGTCATGGAGCTTGGATAAACGGAATTAAGATCCCAACTTCTTTGGTGATTGTCGTAACTGATAATGGACCTGGGATCCCTGAAAATATTAAAGAAACCTTGTTTTATCCAATGGTGACATCAAGAGCCTCTGGAAATGGTTTAGGACTTTCAATTGCGCAAAGTATAGTTGAACGGCATAACGGCATGATTGAATGCCAAAGCGTGCCTGGTAAAACTATTTTTAAAATAATTTTGCCATATCAAAAAGATAAATTTTCATCAAAGTGAGGATAACCCAAAATGGATCCTAAAATTTGGGTCATTGATGACGACAGCTCAATTCGCTTCGTCTTTGATCGTGCTCTTGAGGTTAATCGTATTAGCCATCGTTTATTTGAAGATGGTCAATCTGCCCTAAATGCACTTGAAAGTGAGATACCTGATGTTATTGTCTCTGATATCAAAATGCCTGGCGTTGATGGTTTAACTTTGATTCAGAAAGTTCATGAAAAGGATCCAAATATTCCAGTCATCATCATGACCGCACACTCTGATTTAACTGCCGCCATTGATTCATATGAAAAAGGCACCTTTGAATATCTCCCAAAGCCTTTTGATATTGAGCAGGCAATTTCCTTAATAAGACGTGCTGCTGTGCATCGTTATAATATGCTAAAGCGTCGTGATGAGCCTTTAGTTATTGAAGAGTCTAAAGATAATGCAGATGCGGAAATTATTGGTAAATCTCCTGCCATGCAGGAAGTTTTCAAATTTATAGGCCGTGTCTCACGCACTAAAGTTCCGGTTTTAATTCATGGTGAAACAGGAACTGGAAGAGAGCTTGTGGCAGTTGCCATGCATAATCACTCAGAAAGAAAGGATTTACCTTTTATCTCAATTAACATGTCCTCAATTCCTCAAGAAACTGTCGAGGCGGATCTTTTTGGCAAAATAAATGAAGATGGGCAAGTTAGCGATTGTGCACTAAAAAGATGTAAAGATGGCACTTTATTTATTAATGAAATTTGTGAAATGCCAATGAGTGCCCAAACTAGACTCCTACAAGTATTACAGCACAATGAATACACACCAGTTGGCGCATCTCATCCTATTAAAACTAATGTGAGGATTGTGGCTGCAACCTCACGCGATCTTGAAGAAATGGTAAAGGAAGGCACATTTATTTCAGATCTTTTCTATAGATTAAATGTCATTCATATTAATATGCCACCACTTAGAGATCGTAATAATGACATTCCAATGCTTGCCAAACACTTTTTAACGCAAAGTGCTTTAGAAACAGGCACGGAACCTAAGAAATTAACCTCTGAGGTTTTAGTTTTCTTATGTCGTCAAAGCTGGCCTGGAAATGTTAGACAACTTAAAAATCTTTGTAAGTATTTAACTATCATGGTCACAGGTCGTGATATTCAGCTTACCGATTTACCTTCAGAGTTCCAACAAGAGCGTAACCTACAAAACAGGATCACCACCTCAATTACAGGCAGTTCAAGAGAGCCTACATCTTGGCAAGAACAACTTAGAAATTGGGTCGATGGCAGATTAAAGGCCGGAGAGCATGATATTCTCTCTGAAGCTACCCCAGAGTTTGAAAGAGTCATGCTTGAGGCTGCCCTATCTTTTACTTCAAATCACAAACAAGAAGCGGCCAAACTTCTAGGTTGGGGTCGCAATACTCTAACAAGAAAGCTCAAAGAGCTTAACCTTCGCTAATTTAAAAAAGCTCCCAGACTTATGGGAGCTTCTTTTTAGCTAAAACTCTCTCCATCTAATATCCAAAAGCTTAAGCTTTAGTCTAAATTGTTCTGATTGTGACATCTAAAACAACAAGTAAGATAAAGCTAAGCTATGATAGAAAAAATTAATACAAGGAGTTCTATCGTGAATCAAGAAAGCATTAAATCAAATTCTCGCACTTTAAATTGCCAAGACATCATGCTCTATCTTTGTGACAGCGTAAGTAGCGTTCTATCAGAAGCCACAGCTCGTAAAATTCACTATACGCCCATGATTCAACGTATTAATGAAACTGCGCTACGTCCTGATATTGGCACATTTGTATTATTTACAGGTTCTTTTTCGGGTATGGTCGTAATTAACTTTCCAAAAGAGGCTGCTATGGAAATTTATAGCACTTATATGAAAGCTATGACCATTCCTGAAAATGAGATAGCCACTAATTACACCTCAGAGGAAGTTGCAGGGACCTTAGGTGAGTTAATGAATCAAATTTTAGGTAATTTTACCCGTGGCATGAGTACTACTTTGCACTCAAGAATTCAGCAATCTCAACCTAAAATGTTAACTTTACCTCATGAAGTTAAGATTAGTATCAATATGACACTTGATAAGCCAAAAGTTAATCGTGTGACCTTCCTAACTCAAGATAACAATGTCTTCTATGTTGAATTTGCCATGGATGATACTGAATTTACTGTCATGGAAGGGGAAAATGAATCAGAAGAGGCTTCTCCTGATGATATTCTTGAATCTGTGTTAGGAAATCTCTAATATAAGCGCTCTTTTAACTAATTTTTAGAGGATCAAATGGATAACCTACCTGCAATTGATTATAGAAAAACAAGGTTTCTTACCTCATCACCAGATTTAGCGCGTCTACCTAAAGATTTAGGTATCGAAATTGCTTTTGCAGGACGCTCTAATGCTGGGAAATCCTCAGCCTTAAATACTATTTGTGATCAAAGTAATTTAGCTAAAACCTCTAAAACTCCGGGTCGTACTCGTCTTATTAATCTCTTTCAAGTACTAAAAGACTTTACGCTCGTAGATTTACCAGGCTATGGCTATGCTAAAGTTTCAGATAGTATGAAACGTGAGTGGCAAAAATCCATGTCAGAATATCTCCAAAAACGCATGGCTTTACGTGGCCTTGTGGTTGTTATGGATATTAGACATCCTCTAAAAGATCATGATCGCCTAATTATTGATTGGTCTATTGCCGCAAACCTACCTTGCTTATTGCTTTTAACTAAATGCGATAAAATTGGCATTAATAAAAGTAAAGAAATCATAGGTGAGCTTAAATATCAGCTTTCAGAGTTTGGCGGCAACTTTACTTTAATTGCTTTTTCATCACTTAAAAAAATTGGTGTTGAAGAGACTCGTCAAGTTTTAACTTCTTGGTATCAGCAATTCCATAGTGCTCAAGAGCAAAATGAGGAATAAACATGCAAGCTAAAGGCTGTCTTTACATTGTTTCCGCTCCAAGTGGAGCTGGTAAGTCATCTCTAATTGATGCACTTTTAAACCGTTTTGCCTCAACTATGCCCCTTAAGCTTTCCATTTCTCATACTACAAGAGAAATGAGACCTGGTGAAACACAAGATAAAAGCTATCACTTCATTTCCAATCAAGAATTTGAAGCACTAATTGAGCGCGATGCTTTTTATGAATATGCTAAAGTTTTTGATCATTACTATGGCACCTCAAAAGAGATCGTCGAGCAATGGCTTAATGAAGGCTTTGATGTGCTTTTAGATATTGATTGGCAAGGCGCACGAATTATTCGCGAGAAGACACCTGATGCAAAAGGTATTTTTATTCTCCCTCCTTCTCTTGAAGAGCTACAAAGTCGTCTTGAAAAAAGAGGTCGCGATAATGCAGAGGTCATTGCCTCACGCATGGATAAAGCCAAACGCGAAATTTCTCACTTTGACGAATATGACTATCTTATAGTCAATGATAATTTTGATGAGGCTCTCTTAGCCTTGCGCTCTATTATTTTAGCCAATCGTCAAAAACGAGAGCAGCAACAACTAATCCATGAAGATCTAATTAATAGTCTTTTACAAGATTATGTTGCACAAGATGATTAAAATTGAATTTCAATTTTGCATTTGTTAGAAGATCTAAGTTTAGATACTGTATAATAAACATTTGCAGTAAATATTTTTGCATTAATATTTTAGAGGATGTCCTAAATGGCAAGAGTTACGGTCGAAGATGCGGTTGCAAAGATTGGCAATCGTTTTGATCTAGTACTAATTGCAGCACGTCGCGCACGCCAAATCTCCATGAACGGCTCTAAACCCTTAGTGGAGGAAGAAAATGATAAGCCAACCGTTATTGCTTTAAGAGAAATTGAAGAAGGTTTAATTTCTGAGGAATTTCTTGATAAGCAAGATCGTAAAGAGCATATGCGTGATAATTCAGCTCGCCCTGCTGACAATGATTTCGCTCCAATTGATGGTGCTGAAATGTTTAACGTGGTCTAACTAGATGTTCTAGGAGCAATTACCATGGGCGCAAGTGATATTAAGGTAGAAGATCCCAAGGAAAACAATCAAACACCAATCCAAGGAGCTACCCTTGCGCCGTCACCTGAACTTTTAGCCTCACCTAATGTTAGCTATTATTGGTCACTACGTGACCTTTGTGCCGGATACTTACAAAATTCCCAACTAGAAGTTGTTGATCGTGCTTTTGTTTTAGCAGATAAAGCACACAGTGGGCAAAAACGTGCTTCAGGGGAGCCTTATATTATTCACCCTATAGCCGTTGCTACGATTATTGCCCAAATGCATCTTGATACTGAATCAATTGCAGCCGCTCTCCTTCATGATGTAGTAGAAGATACCGAATTTAGTGGCAAAGATATTGAAGAGCTTTTTGGAAAACAAGTAAAAGATCTTGTAGATGGTGTTACCAAACTTGATAAATTACGTTTCCATGATTATCGTGAAGCTCAAGCTGAAAACTTTCGTAAAATGATCTTGGCGATGACCCGAGATATTCGTGTAATTTTAATTAAGCTTGCCGATAGAACCCATAATATGCGAACTATCGGAAACTTACGCCCAGATAAAAGAAAGCGTATTGCTCGTGAAACTTTAGATGTTTTCGCTCCTATTGCCAATCGTCTTGGTATTTCTGAAATCAAAACCGAGCTTGAAGAATTAGGCATTGCCGCTTTATACCCAATGCGTTATCGCGTTTTAAAAGCTGCTGTCACTAAAGCTCGAAACAATCGCAAAGAAATAGTTAATTCAATTTTAGAAGCTATTAAAAGGCGTCTTAAAGAAGTTGGTATCGAAGGTCGTGTTTTAGGTCGCGAAAAAAGAATTTATTCCATTTATAAAAAAATGGTTAATAAAGAATTGCAATTTCGCGAAATTATGGATGTTTATGCCTTTAGAATTATCTTAAAAGACGTTGATACCTGTTATCGCGTTTTAGGGCAAATGCATAATCTTTTTAAACCGCGCCCTGGAACCTTTAAAGACTATATTGCAATTCCAAAAATCAATGGCTATCAATCACTACATACCTCACTTGTAGGACCTCACGGGGTACCCATTGAAATTCAAATTAGAACCGAATTTATGGATCAAATGTCAGCCCGTGGTGTTGCTGCACATTGGTCTTATAAAGAGAATGGTTCAGAGCCTACCTCCACAACAGCACAAAGAAATGCCCAACGCTGGATCAAAAACCTTATAGATCTTCAGCAAAGTGCAGGTAGCTCCATGGAATTCATTGAAGGGGTTAAAACAGATCTCTTCCCGGATGCGATTTATGTTTTCACTCCTGAAGGTAAGATTTACGATCTACCAGCTGGAGCCACCCCGGTTGATTTTGCCTATGCCGTGCATACTGAAATTGGTGAGCATTGTATCGGTGCCCGTGTAAACCACAGGATTTTCCCTCTTTCAAGACCTCTTGAAAGCGGACAATCCGTAGAAATTATCACCTCACCTCATGCTCAACCTAGTGCCTTATGGCTCTCCTCTGCTGTAACCTCAAGGGCACGTTCTAAGATTAGGCAATATCTAAAGAGCCTGCGTACTCAAGAGTGTGTACTTATTGGTCGTCGTCTCTTACAAAATGCCTTAAAAGGCGGTGTAAGATTAGATACTATTCCAAAAGAAACCATTAACGCGATTTTAAAAGAATTTAAAGAGCCTGATTTAAGTGCACTTTTAGTAGATATTGCCCTTGGTAATATCATGACCGTAATTGTTGCTAAGAAATTACAAACAGATTTAAATGTCCCAGAAGAGGAAGGCTTACCCATCACCGGCACCGGCGGTTTGCCTTATACCTTTGCTCAATGTTGCTTACCAATTCCAGGCGATCATATTATTGCCCACGTTTCACCTGGTAAAGGTCTTGTCATTCATAATTACAATTGCTCAAATGTACGCGATAAAGTTAAAGATGCTGACAAATTCTTAAACGTTGAGTGGGATTTGCAAGTTACCGCAAACCTTGAATTTCAAACTGGGCTTAGAATAGAACTTGAAAACCGCCAAGGTATCTTAAGCGAAATCTCAAACGCTGTAGACGTTGCCGGTTCTAGAATTGAATCTATCAATTCTGATATTAAAGATGAATCAACTTATATTATTAACCTAACTGTAACTGTCAGGGATCGCCTACATTTAGCCGGTGTTATGCGCCGCATTAAGGCGGTACCTAATGTGCTTAAGATCTTCCGCCGACGCTAAGATATAAGCTTAGTTACAGCATAAAAAGGAGCGACATATGGCTTATAAATTTACGCTCTCAACTGTAACTGACTACGCTAAAGATATAGATGCGATTGAAGGGTTTTATCAAAACGATCTCATCTTTCATAAAATTAAGCGTGATGAAAATATAACTCTCTCTGCCGTTGAGTTAAAAGGGCCTAAAAAGCCTAAAATGACTCTCGTAATTATTCCTGGACGAGCGGAAATTGAACATAAATATGCCGAGCTTTTATATAACCTAAAGCGCCGTTCAATTCGAGTTTTAGTCTTATTTGTAAGAGGACAGGGATCTTCTACAAGACTTATAAAAAACTCACCTAAATGTCATTTAACGCGCTTTGAAGACTACACTGAAGATGTCTCTTTTATGCTTGAGACACTTGGCGTTACTGAATTTGTAATGATGGGTTTTTCCTTAGGTGGTTTAATTTGCTTAGATTACCTTAAAAATGCACCTTTAAAACCTAAGAAACTTGCCTTACTTGCTCCATATTTATGGCCATATGTAAAAGTACCTGATTCAGTTTTAAAAACCTTTGTCCACAGTTTGGGTAAAATGCCTCTTTTTAACACCGCATATACCTCTCATGGCAAAGAGTATAAAAAAGTAGAATTTAAAGATAATATTCACAGTCACGATCAATTTCGTTATGAAAGATATCATCTTTACTATCAACAACACCCAGAGCTTGCTTTAGGCGGGCCTACTTTTAGTTTTGTAAGCGAAGCTACAAGAAAGCAAGAAGAGTTGATGAAGAGCAATTTTGATTTTACAACGCCTGTATTATGTATATGCGCAGGAGATGATCAGGTAGTAAGTACTGCTCACTGCATAAACTTTATGCGCAAGCATGAAAAAGACATTATTCCACCTGTGGTAATATCCATTCCACACGCGTATCATGATCTTTTAAACGAGGATGATGCCTACCGCCAGGTAGCATTAAACAAAGCCCTTGATTTTTTAGTATTTGGAGCAAATTAAATTGTCAGATACTACTTCCAACAATTTTGAAACAATTCCAGTTTATATCGTAACTGGTTTTTTAGGTAGTGGTAAAACTACCCTCTTAAATCACTGGGTTAATACTGAGGAATTTAAAGACACCTTAGTTTTAATCAATGAATTTGGTGATGTTGGCCTTGATCACGAATTAGTGCAGGCTGTAGATGATACCGTAGTCCTTTTAGGATCAGGTTGCATTTGCTGTAGCTTACAAGGCGAACTTATTGACGCTTTAGTACAGAACTTCGTAAGAGCCGTTAAAGGCACTATTCCAAAATTTAAACGCGTTTTAATTGAAACCACCGGTCTTGCAGATCCTTCAGGAGTGATCACAACTTTAAATAATGACGATTTCGTCTACTCCCATTTTAATTTTGCAGGCACTATCACTATTCTTGATGGTCAACATATCCGAGAGCAATTAAAAAATCAGTATGAAGCTGTAAAACAAATTGCTTTAGCTGATTTAATCTTGATCTCCAAAACCGATCTTATAGATAGTGATGAAATTGATGCTATCGAAGAAGTTTCAAGAAAAATTAACCATTCAGCAAAGATTTTCCCTGTCTTAAAAGGCCAGATTAATCCTTCAATTATTTCTGAGATTGGACCTTATAAAGATGGAGACAGTCGTAATCAAAATATGGTGTCATCTTGGTTAACTTTTAATGATAACTCTCTTGCCTCTCCTATAAGACCTGCCCAGGTAGACAATACTTTAGGCTTTGCAAAACCGAAGATTATTGCTCACTCCAATATTGAAAGCTTCTCTTTAGTGGTAGAAAAACCACTACCTCCAATTGCTCTGCTTTCAGCTATTGCCATCACCCAAGAACAATACGGTGACTCTATCTTAAGAATTAAAGGTATTTTAAATCTTGAAGGACAAGAGAATCCTGTAATTGTGCATGGTGTACAAGGTAATCTCTATCCTTTATCTGAGCTACCTCAATGGCCAGAAGGTAAAAAAGAATCAAAATTGGTCTTTATTGTAAGAGCTACTGTTCTTGAGCAAATAAGACATATTTTTACTCAAGCTTTAGAGCATCCAGATGAGGCTGCAATAAAATATTATCAAGAGATAATTAATGCAGCTGATATTGACGAAAGTAGCAATAAGCCTAAATAAGAATTTAAAAATCCCCAAAATTTGGGGATTTTTCTTTTACCAAACAACCTCAAAATTTCCTTGAGGTTGTCTTTTAGTTTTACTTAACTAATTCTAGATTGCTTGAGCTGGAGCTTGCTCTACAACAATATCACCCTCTACTGAGATCTCTACACGACGATCTGGGGCTAAGCATTGCTTGAGATCATTACCTTTAAGTCCATCGCATGAAGTTCCAGTTACAGGATTAGCCTCACCTAAACCTTCTACTGAAACAATAGCATCTTGTGGGACACCTGAGGTAATTAAAGCATTAGCAACGGTATCAGCACGCTTTGCAGATAACTTCTGATTGTAAGCTTCAGCACCTAATCTGTCGGTATAGCCCTTTACGGTATAAGTAGCATTAGTTACATTCTTAGCTTGAACTTCAGCTACTACATCGGAAACAGCCTTATTACCTTCATCAGTTAAATTAGAGCCATCAAATGGGAATAAAGCACCAGCCTCTAATGAGAAAGTCTCATTGACATGCTGTGGTTGTGGTGCAGGCTCTGCAACTGGTACTGGATCAGGCTCACCACCAAAGGTATAAGCAAAGCCTAAATATAAGAAGCCAATATCAGTATCTACACCGTTATAAGCCTCACAATCCTCGTCATAGACATCAAAGTAATAGTCATAGCCTAAACGAGCAGAGAAGCTCTTAGTGAAGTTGTATTTAACACCAACACCTGCAAATGGAGATAAATTAGTCTCATTACCGCCAACATCATCATTATCAGCAATAACGTACATGCCACCGGCACGTAAATAAACATCACTGCCCTTATCATCAAGCGGAATTGCAAAGCGTAAGGCAAGTTCTGGGCCGTGGAAGGTATAATCAGCAGAGCCGATCTCAGTGCCTTCTTTGCCCTTAGTTGAGAAACCATCAAAATAGTTATAACCTAACTCTAAGCCAAACCAAGAGGTAAAGTTATAACCGACATTAAGACCGAGACCAAAACCATTATCATCGTCATCGGTAACATATTGATTAGAATCAAAGTTGGTATGAGCCCAACCACCGCGTAAACCTATATCCCAAGTTCCAGGCAAGGCGGCATAGGATGCTGCAGAAATTGAAGCTAAACCTACGGCCACAGATAGTGCAAGTAAAGTTCTCTTCATAGCTAAAGTCCCTTCTTTTATTCTTTCTTATAATATTGATACGTAAAACGCACCCCTAACCATTACATTATAATTTTTAAAAACAATTTATAAAACATAAATAAATTTTTTTTTAAACCTAAAGTTTTTAAAAGTGTCGTTAACTTGCTGTTTTAAAAAAGATAGTAATACCTAACTTTTAAAAACACTTGCATAAAATTATCATCTTTAAAAAAAACTCACCTTTACATAAAACACTAATACACTATATAAGCTTATACCCTTTATACCCTTTTTAAATTATCTGGGTATAATTACTTATATAAAAGATTATACAGAGGTTGAATTATGGATGCTTCTGAACTTCAAAACCGTATAACAACCCTAAAAAATGAGCTTGCCTCATTACCCCAGGGCTCCATAACTAAAAAAAACATCAAAGGTCACACTTATTTTTATTATCGCTATAAAGAAAATAACCAGCGCAAAGAAAAATTTATTGCACATCAAGAGCTTGAAACTTTAAAAACTAAAATTGATCTTCGCAAAGAACTTGAAAAGGAGCTCAAAAATTTGACAGTAAAATCCATAACTCATCTTCAAGAGGAATCCTTTATCACGAACATTCTCAAAGATGAGGATTTAATCTCATTTGCCAATCCTGTTAAATCTTACAAAAAGCGCGAGTGCTTCTTCAAAGTTCATGATTATATTTACGGTGATTTTAATGATAAGGTTTTAATTCTTTACGGATTGCGTCGTACTGGAAAAACTACCATCATTCGCCAAATCATCTCAGAGATGACGCACAAAGATTTATCAAGCTCAGCCTTCTTGCAAGTTACCTCTAAAAATACACTTGCTGATGTAAATCACGATTTAAAAATCTTAAAAAGACAAGGTATAAAATACGTTTTTTTAGATGAAGTTACTTTAATGGATGATTTTATTGAAGGTTCTGCACTTTTTTCTGATATTTTTGCCTCCTGTGGCATGAAAATAGTTTTATCAGGAACCGATTCTCTAGGCTTTATGTTTACTGAAGATGAGCAACTTTATGACCGCTGCATTTTGATTCATACCACTTTTATACCTTATCGCGAGTTTGAAAATGTGCTTGGTATTCATGATATAGACGCATACATCCGCTATGGCGGAACTATGAGTATGAGTGGACTTAACTATAATGAGCACTCTCCTTTTTCTGATAAGAAAAATGCAGACGAATACGTAGATACTGCTATAGCTCGTAATATTCAGCATTCATTACGCTGCTATCAATATGGAGATCATTTTCGCAATTTAAGAGATTTATATGAAAAAAATGAGCTAACAAATGCAGTTAATAGAGTTGTTGAAGATATTAATCACCGCTTTACACTTGATGTTTTAACACGTAATTTTAAATCTCACGATTTAGGGATCTCTGCTAATAATTTACGCAAAGATAAAAACCATCCAAACGATATTCTAGATCGTGTCAATGTACCTTTAGTAACCCAAAATATTAAGAAATTACTCGAGATCCTTAATAAAGAAGAACAACAAGTCCATATAAATAATACCCATGCGCTGGAAATTAAAGAATATTTGGATTTACTTGATTTGACTTGTGATATAGATATTTTGTTTTTACCTGATGTCAGTAAAAAATCATCACGCACTTTAATTTCACAACCGGGTTTGCGTTATGCTCAAGCTAAGGCTCTGATCTATAGTTTATTGCTTGATGAAAGGTTTAGCTCTTTATCCTTTTTAGAGCGTAAAAGCGTTGAAGAGCGTATTTTAAGTGAAATTCGCGGCAGAATGTTAGAAGATCTTGTATTGCTAGAAACTAAATTAGCAAATCCAAAGCATCAAGTTTTTATATTGCAATTTCCAGTAGGTGAATTTGATATGGTATGCTTCGACCCTAATGCTGGTACCTGCAAAATTTTTGAGATTAAGCATAGTGATAAAATTGTCCCAATGCAATTTCGGCATTTAATTGATAAAAACAAATGCCAAGCTACAGAGCATCGATTTGGATCTATTTTAGGCAAGTTTGTTTTATACCGAGGTGAAACTAAACAGGTCGATAATATTCAATACTTAAATGTTGAAGAATATTTAAGGTGTTTAGGTGAGAGCTCTAAACAAACAGCCTAATATAATTTTCTAAAATAGCATCTCAACCTACTAAGTGAACTTGGCGGTAATCAACGCCCCTTATAAAAATAGACTTTTTTCTTTGTTTTTTGTGCTACAAAGTGCGCTACAAAGTGCGCACACTGGTTCTCTAGAAGAGAAATTTAAAAAGATTAAAATTAAAATTGCATTGTATTTGTATACTTTGATTAAAATAATCAATTGATTGTAAAATAATTTTTATAGGATAGTCTTAAAAAATAAACACTAATTCAGTTGTTATCAAAAAGGATTTTTATAGAACATTAGAAGGAATGGTGCTGCCTGTAAGAATCGAACTCACGACCACCTGTTTACAAAACAGGCGCTCTACCTGCTGAGCTAAGGCAGCACAAGAAGACTATGCTTGTTGAAAGCGGTATAATTATAGCAGTGTTTTTTTAAATTGCAACTCTTATGAAAAAAATTACTGCTTTAGGATTAAGCTGCCCTGAACCTTTAATGTTATTAAGAAATGAGATCCGTAAATGTGAAGGAGGAGAATTAATTGAGCTCTACTCTGATGACCCTGTTTCATTACGAGATGTTCCCGCTTTTTGTAACTTTATAGGTCATGAGCTTATAGCTCTACCAGATGATGAGCACCCTCATCGCTTTTTAATTAAAACCAAATTTAATTAACCTGCTAAAAGCGCGATATAATGCGGTTTTATCGCCGTTATTGCCATCAAATTTGGTAGAATATTGCATTATTTTTTAATTGTCGTTTCTGGATTAATAAGATGCCAAATACATACGACCTTCAAACCTTCCAAGGTTTGATTTTTACCTTACAGGACTACTGGATGAGACAGGGATGCATGGTATCCCAACCTTTCGACCTAGAAGTTGGTGCAGGCACCTCCCACCCTATGACTTTCTTAAGATCCTTAGGTCCTGAACCTATTAACTGCGCTTATGTTCAACCATCTCGTCGTCCTACTGATGGTCGTTATGGTGAGAACCCAAATCGCTTACAACACTATTATCAATTTCAAGTCATCCTAAAGCCATCTCCAGATGATATTCAAGATCTATATTTAGGCTCTTTAAAAGAATTAGGTTTTGATCCTACTTTAAACGACATTCGTTTCGTCGAAGATAACTGGGAAAACCCAACTCTTGGTGCTTGGGGATTAGGCTGGGAAGTATGGCTTAATGGCATGGAAGTATCACAATTTACTTATTTCCAACAAGTAGGTGGTCTTGAATGCTACCCAGTAACAGGCGAGCTTACTTATGGTCTTGAGCGACTTGCCATGTACATTCAAGGTAAGAACTCAATCTATGATTTAGTATGGGCTCATACCAAGACTGGCACTGTTACTTACGGTGATATTTTCCATCAAAACGAAGTTGAGCAATCAGCCTATAACTTTGAATATGCTGATACTGAATTCCTCTTTAAGATGTTTGATCAAATGGAAAAGGAAAGTGCTGAGCTTTTAAAACTTGAAAAGCCACTTCCTCTTCCAGCTTACGAAAGAGTATTAAAAGCAGCTCATTGCTTTAACCTCTTAGATGCTCGTCACGCAATTTCAGTTACTGAAAGACAAAGATACATTCTAAGAATTAGAACCTTATCTCGTTCTGTTGCTGAAGCTTACTATGAGTCACGTAAGGCATTAGGTTTTCCAATGTGCCACAATGAGGCTAAGTAATTTAGGATTTTAAGATGTCAGAAAATAATCTTTTATTAGAGCTTGGTACTGAGGAATTGCCACCAAAAGCTTTACGTAAGCTTGCAACCTCATTACATGATGAATTTGTAAAGCGCCTTAACTCCCACGGTCTTACTTTCAAAGAAAGTAAATGGTATGCAACTCCAAGAAGACTTGCTTTGATTATTAGTGGTTTAATTGATAAGCAAGAAGATAAGGAAGTTGAAATCAAAGGTCCTGCTATTAAAGCTGCTTTTGATGCTAACGGCAATCCTACTAAGGCTGCCTTAGGTTGGGCAAGTGCAAATGGAATTACTGTAGATCAAGCCTCACGCCTTAAAACTGATAAAGGTGAATGGTTATACGTTAAAACTCTAAAAAAGGGTGAGAACACCTGTGATTTAGTACCACAGATGTTCAAAGAGTCTCTTGCTGCTTTGCCAATTCCTAAGCTTATGCACTGGGGAGATAAACGCGAAGAATTTGTGCGTCCTGTTCATACCTTATGCATGCTTTACGGCGATCATTTAATTGATGGCACTATTTTAGGTGTTAAATCATCTAAAGTAATTAAAGGACATCGTTTTATGGGTCAAAAAGAACTGACTATAAATGATGCTGATAGTTACTTACAAACCTTACGCGACAGTGGTGCGGTAATTGCAGACTATGAGGAAAGAAAGCAGGCTATCGCAAAGCAAGTCAAAGCTCTTGCCGACTCCATCAACGGAGTTGCTGATTTAGATGATAGCTTATTAGAGGAAGTAACCTCCTTAGTTGAGAATCCACATGTCTTCTTAGCCTCATTTGAGGAGAGATTCTTACAGGTTCCATCTGAAGCCTTGGTATATACCATGAAGGGAGATCAAAAATATTTCCCAATCTATACCAAAGAAGGCAAACTCCTTCCTAAGTTCGCTTTCGTCTCTAATATTAACCCAGAAGATACCACTGCCTTAATTTCAGGCAACGAGCGTGTTGTAAGACCACGTTTATCTGATGCTGAGTTCTTCTTCAACACTGATAGAAAGCATAAGCTTTCAGACTTTCATACAAGACTTGAGAGTATCGTTTACCAAAAAGATATCGGTACTATTGCTTTTAGATCTGAGATTGTCGCTAAAGTTGCCAAGCAAATTGCAGGCTATGTTTCAGCAGATCCTGCATTGTGCGAAAGAGCTGCCTATCTTGCAAAATGCGATTTAGCCACCACCTTAGTTACTGAATTTACTGATACTCAAGGTATCATGGGTATGCACTATGCAGAGCTTGATGGCGAAGATCAAAATGTAGCTGAAGCTATTTTTGAGCAATATCTACCACGTTTTGCAGGTGATAAGATCCCAACTAAGCCAGTACAAATGGCTGTAAGTTTAGCTGAAAAATTAGTAACTCTTATTGGTATCTTCGGTATTAATCAGTTACCAAAGGGAGATAAAGACCCTTACGGATTGCGTCGTGCAGCGATTGGCTTAATTCGTATCATTATTGAGAATAAGCTTAACTTTAACCTTGTTGAGGTTATCAAGTATACTTGTGAAGCACTTGGTGAAAAGGTTAAAGCAGCTAACACTGACAGTAACGTTACTGATTATATTTATGGTCGTTTGAAGGCTTACTATCAAGATCAAGGTATCGGTGCTGAAATCTTCTCTGCTGTGTTATCTGTACATCCAGAAAATCTTCTTGATTTTGATAAGAGAATGCACGCTGTACAAAAATTTAAGGCACTCCCAGAGGCTGCAGATCTGGCTTCAGCATATAAGCGCGTCTCAAACATCTTATCTAAATCAGATATTAATTCTGTAGTAATTAACGAAAGTTTATTACAAGATGAGGCAGAAAAGACACTAGTCGCTCACTTTAATGCTATTAAGCCAGAAATTGATGCTTTATACGCAAATGGCCAATATGATCTAGCTTTAAACAAGTTAGCAGAATTAAAAGATGATGTTGACTCATTCTTTGAACATGTAATGGTTAACGTAGATGATATTGCACTCAAAACGAACAGAATTTCAATTTTGAGAAATTTATCATCAATTTTTTCTAACACTGCTGACATTTCTGTATTATACTAGTGGTTAGTGATTATTACTCTCTTTTGTCCGAGGCATTGCCTCGGATTTTTTTTATCTTGCCTATTTAAAGCTAATTTAAGCTTAAATCTTATAGGATAGAGACCTCCTTCTTATCAAGCAATATATAAAGCATTTAAAAACTATATGTATTTGCATAAATTATAAATTTTGATATTTTTATTGAGATCATATATAATAAAGCGCTGTATCAAATTAAAGTTTATTGCTTATTATGTGTAAGCCTTTTTTAATTTCAGATCTTTTAAAAATTTTTTTAGAAACACATTTAATCAAACAAGATTTTAACCATAGTACACTTTTTTTATTAGACGCAGTATAACTGTTGTGCTTTAAAATTTTATAAAATCTATTTTTTACATAAATTTTACAAAATTAATTAGGCATATCTTTAATTTTTTAAATTTATAAAAAATATTTTAAGTAAACTTCAGCTTCTAATTCACAAGAGCTTTAAATTAAAGCTCACAATAACTACCAGTTAATTTCAAATACAAAATAATCGTATTAAATGATTTAAGCTATACGACTTATCGCATATATTCATTAAGAGCTATATGGTTGCATTATTTTAATAAAATTAACTAATATAACTTTTCTTAACCTTTAGATGTTGCTAATATCTTTTCATAATTCATCCTATCTTTGGAAGATACAGTAAGTAAAACTTTTTTATAATTTAAGTCATATTTTACCTGCATTTATATCTTATTAATAATTGTAAATTTATGACACAATGATCTTTGCAATATTTATTAATGTGCTATTGTAAATATTCAGATGCAAGTTATATAGCTTAAAAAGAAAAATTTAAAATGTTCATAACTTACATCTTAAACAATTTTTTATTCCTGCTTTAAGTTAAGAAATCACTTCATCTTTGCTACTCTATCGCTCTTATTGCAGCTCAACAAATGCTCCTCATGAAGTTTATTAAAATAATAATATCCAAGCTTTCAAACAAATTTTGTATTCTCAAATCTTCAATAAAAAAAATAAAAACGCCATCAAAGATATTTGTAATCTAGCTAATTTAGCTAAATAATTTTTCAGCAAGTCAAAGTTGCTATCAGTAAAATTCAAGCTTAATCGTTTCAAATTAAGTATATTAATTACTATTAAACAAAATACTATTAAATTTATTAACCCTTTTAATACCTAGGACCTTTATGACTACGATTTTCTTTTCAGGCAATTCACATAAATACAAATATGACTACACAATAATTAGCACAATTTTTATTTAACTCATCATAAATAAAATATCTAAGCTCTCTTTAAAGAGGATCAAATCTAATAACCAATATCTCTATATTTTAATTATTTAGGCAACTATTAAGTTTAATAAATTTTATACTTATTCATTTTTATGAGCATTGTTTCTCGTGGAACATAACATTGAATTTATAATAAACTCAGTAAATAAGGTTAAATGTTTTTTATATATCAGTTTTCAATTCATGAAGTTGACGTTTGCTTTAAATTCATCTAACGCAGTTTTTATACAAAATAAGCAATCTATATAAATATTTTCTTTGCTGGTTTAAATATCTGAAAATAATTTTAAATGAATAAGTAATACATTATTCTAAATTTTTTGTTCCCCCTATTCTCCTCATGCAACTTCTTCAAGTGTTTCACGTGAAACACATTAATATAATTACAAAATAATAATTTACTTAAATTCAGCACTCATATGTTATTCTTAGTATTTAAGGTAGTTTAAATGCTAGAAAGTAAATTAATATTAAATGTAAAATCTCCACCTTCCCCAAGGACAGTTTTCTTATTGGCACTATAATTCAGCGATGAAGTCATGTGAATATTAAATACTGAACTTAAGCAAAATCTTACAGACTTTAAAATTCTTTAATCATTCATCTCTCTAAGGAAGAGATTTAACTTCTCATATTTTCATATTAAATAAATATCAATATAACAAAAACTAAAATATGGCTACAAAAAACTATAGACGCAGTTAGAGAATAAACTTAAAGAGTTTTATGATGTAAATTATGTTTCATGTGAAACATTAAATTTGTATTATAAACCTAGTAACTATATTGTAAGTCCGTCGTCCTTGATTAAAATTAATTTTTTATATAGTATCAATCCTCATGTTACTGCCATAAAATAAATACTTATTCACTATTCACTGGATCACCGGAGCAAGTTTTTCAAAAGCGATTAAAAATTTATATAGATGAGTTTTTAGTTTCATATTAATCTCTTCATAAACTATTTAGAAGCATAAAGAGCCTCACGTTTGTTCTACATAAATTCATGATCCCATGTTTCACGTGGAACATTGCTTACACATTGGATCACCACAAACTCTTTTCATAATTTTATCTAATTGATCTATTAATCTCACACATACTTTTCGACATGATTTTTAGTACGAAATAATTTTGCTAATTATTTAATGTGCTTTAACACCAAGATTCTAAATCTTGTTAATTACTAACTATATCTATTAAATACAATTTGTGTTTCACGTGGAACAATACAAGTTACAATTTTTGATTCGGTCTCGACCCTTATTAAGAATTGATTTTTTTAATCAGTAAGATAATCCTTAGACTATGTGATTATGAAAGCAAAATTGTCAATCAACCATTGATATTAAATCTTAATACATTTATTAATATTCATTTTCTAATTATCAAATCTTGTTTCACGTGGAACATAAACTTAAGACTGTTATTTTTATGCGATGCACACTGATGTACCACTTTATCCAATTCATTAATAATTTTAATTATCTGCTTGAGTAACAATTTTACCCTTAGAATTTTCTAGTGATAATTAGATCTATTTGTTTCACATGACACATTGAATTTTAAAACTCATAATAACCCCATCCTAATAGTAGATTTATATTTAAACTGCTTAGCAGTTATTTACTATTTTCTACACTAGTGCAGTTTCTAATTTATCAAATGCTATTAAATTCTTATGGTGATATTTAAGTGTTTCACGTGAAACATTTTTACCTTGGCTTTATTTATGCGATGTTGATGTAGCACATACATAATAATTTTTATTACTTTGCTTACACGTTTATCTTCAGGATTCTTAATATAATCTTGATCATTGCTTCTTTTTGTTTCACGTGAAACACATTTGCTCAGTTATGTTTAATTAATCTTAATTACGCTCACTAGCCTATTATGCTAATCTTTCATGATAAAAGTTATGCTATGGATGGTATTATACTCAACCATCTATTGATTTTCTTCAAACATAATTAACCATTCTCTCAATGGCACCAACCACCACATATCATCTACTATATTTGGAGATTATTTAATTTCGCGCCTTATTCTTTTTTAAAAATTTGTTTCACGTGAAACATAAGTCTTTATTACTATAAATTTTTGTAATCTTGCTAAATAGTTATACTCTTCTACTCATCCCAACTATTTCTTATTTAATTAACTGGTATAAAATCATAGAAGATATTATGATTAATTTACTCCCAATTAACATTAATGTCTTGAAAATCTTTATTGATATTAAGCTATGAATCAATATTTACATTCATATTTAACTTTTTTGACTGTTTCACGTGAAACATTTTAATGTTTAGCTTCATGATTAAATAAATTACATTTCTACATTTGAAGGACGCGATCATTCTAAAACTAGTCTAATACACTTAACCTAATGAATTTTTATATTTCATTTTACAAAATATTACTTAAATAACCACAATCTAATTATTGGTAAATGATTTAAAGTAAATATAGTCGGATTTACGCACTACGTTAATTGTTTCACGTGAAACATTTTCCTTAAAAATTAACAGCAACTTCAGAATTGGATTGATATGTGAGAAAATTAGCTGCTCTAGATTAGAAAATATCTTAAACACATAATTGCCTTCAACATTACTAATTACACCAAATTTTCCATCTCAAAGAGGAATTTATAAGAAAACAACATATAACTCTCTTCATTTCCTAGCATGTAACTAACAGTGATAATGGAATTGATTAAGTATATGCCACTATTAATTGAATTAAAGAAAATAAGATTTTTTGAGAAGAAGCATCGTTAAAGAGAATGGAAAAAGAAAATCTATAAAATAGGGGTAGGGGATGGCGTTTAGCGCCTTGCCCCTCCCTCCGAACCGTGCGTGCGACTTTATCGCACACGGCT
>CALXNU010000003.1 GCA_944389835.1 uncultured Succinivibrionaceae bacterium | reverse complement strand
AGCCTGTGGAGATAACCGTTAGGAAGTCTTTGAAGCAGGAAGAAGCCCTTAACCTTTAGGTTATGGGTGATTCACAATTTAATCCTGGTTGCTAAGGCTAGTGAAAAGACGATTAGAAAATCTTTAGAGGGCAGTTTAAAGCGCTTAGGTGTTGATACAATTGACCTTTACTATCAACACATGCAAGATCCAAGCAAAGAACCAGAAGAAGTCGCAGAGATTTTTGCTTCTCTTATAAAAGAAGGAAAAATTCTACATTGGGGTATTTCTAATGCAAGTGAGGACTATATCAAGCGCGCTGATGCGGTATGTAAAGTTGCTGCTGTGCAATTGCGTTATTCAATGATGGCGCGTTGGAGTGAGGAAATGTTTCCTATGCTTGAGCAAAGAAAGATTGGTGTGGTAGCTTACTCGCCTATTGCCAATGGCTTTTTGTCAGGCAAGTTTCAAACTGCCGATAAATACGATCCTCAAACTGATTTTAGAAGCTTTATGCCGCAATATCAAAAAGAGGAAATTGAAAAAAGCCAAGATTTATTGACCATGATGGAGAACTTAGCCAAGGCTCATAATGCCACTCCAGCGCAGATTTCTTTGGCTTGGATGCTTTGCAAAAAGCCTTATATCGTACCAATTCCAGGTACTAGTAAATCTAAGAGAATTGTGGAAAATGCTAAAGCCTCCGACATCCTTCTTACAGAGGATGAAATAAAAGAAATTGACACAAGACTTGATCACATGGATCTTAAGGTTTTTGGCAGAGCCTAAAAAGACGATGAGATTAAATCCTCAAGACTTTAACTTAAGGCTCTTGTGTCTTAGAGGAAAAATTGTCTTGGGATAGGTATTTTTAAGATCTTTTTTTTTTTTTTTAAGGCAAAGCTTGCCTCGCTTTAGGTAAAATAGATAGGCCTTAAGCGAGGTTTTAATTTTTTTGAAGTATAAAAAGCTTTAAAATAAATAAGTTAGTTTAAAAATAAAATATTGGCACAGATTTTGAATTAAATAGTGCATAAGATTTATTTGCGGCAAGGGTTGCCGCACAGGAGCGCAAAATGAGTAGTAGCGTATCAGATTCAAACTTTGACTATAGCAATATTGGCAAGACACAGGCTTATATTAATGCCCAAAATGCCGCTGCTAAAGAGAGCAAAGATCAAGTCTTAGGTCAAGAAGACTTCTTGATGTTGCTGACCACGCAACTTGAGTGTCAGGATCCTACTCAGCCTGTCGATAACTCACAGATGGTAAGTCAAATGTCTCAACTTTCTATGGTTGAGAGTTTATCTACCATTTCTGAGAATATGGATGGAGTGATTAACTCAGTTAACTCTTCAGCTGCGCTTACTGCCTCTTCATTAGTAGGACGCTCAGTTTTAGTTGATAGCAAAGAAGGCTTCTTTGATGGAGCAAATCCTATGTACGCTAAGATTGATGCAGGTGATGGTGCAACTGACATTAATATCGTTGTCAAAGATGCTAATGGTACAGTAGTAGCTGAGTATACTGCCGCAAGTGGTATAGATGATATGGAGTTCTCCTGGGATGGCGTTAAAGATGCTGGCAGTGAAACTTCTGATCCTACTTTCTTTGAGTCAGGTATGTATACCATTGAAGCTACTGCTTATCAAAATGGTAAGAAGGTTAACTTACCAGTTTCAACCTATGCCACGGTAGGTAGTGTGACCTTAGGCTCTAACTATCAAGATACGATCTTAAACTTAGTAGGTTATGGCAATGTAACCTTAAACGAAGTCGAAGAGATTGCTCTTTAGTAAAAAGGCCGCAGTTGCGGCCTTAAGTCATTTTTTCGCCACCTTTCCTTTAAAATCATTAATTCTTTTATTAAAATCAATAGCTTAAGATCTATGGCATAAATGTTGCTTTAACTTGCCTAGGATAAAATTTAAGCCTAAAGGGAGGCTTTATGGATAAGCTATTGTGGGTTGCAATGTCCGGGGCTAAGGAGAATTTTCACAGCCTTGGTGTGCGCTCAAACAATCTTGCAAATGCAAATACCGTAGGTTTTAAGGCAGATTTTGAAAACACAAGATCGATGTCAGTGTTTGCAAATGCCTATCCTACTCGTGCCTTTGCAATGACGGAAAGACCAGGTTACAACATGCAAGGTGGGCAACTTGAGACCACCGATCGTGCTTTAGATATTGCAATTGCTGAAAATGGTTTAATGGCAATTCAAGATGCCCAAGGTAATGAGGCATATACGCGTTTTGGCTCATTGATGCTCGATCAAAATGGTCTTTTGCAAACCTCTTCAGGTCGTCCGGTCTTAGATGAAGATGGCAATCAAATAATCCTCCCTTTAGATCTTGAAGATGTTGCTATTTCAAATGACGGCATGATTTCAGGTCGTGCTCAAGGTGCTGCTTTAGATGCGGTTGAAGAGTTTCAGCGCATTAAGCTTGTAAGAGCAGATCAAGGGCAAGTTGAAAAAGGTTATGACGGCTTTTTTAGATCTCGTGATGGTAACCTTTTAGCGCAAGATCCGACAGTTGAGGTCAGATCTGGCATGGTTGAGGCCTCAAATGTAAATCCTGTTGAGGAATTGACGTCATTGATTCGGATCCAACGTCAATATGACATGCAAGTCAAGATGATGGAAACGGCAAGCAGTATGGATCAAGCCCAAAATAGCTTATTAGCTTATGAGTAGGCAGGAGGATAAGAGATGATTCCAGCAATTTGGATTTCAAAAACCGGACTTGATGCACAACAAACTAATATTTCGGTCACTTCAAATAATTTAGCTAACGCTTCAACGATTGGCTTTAAGAAAAGTAGAGCAATTTTTGAAGATCTGCTTTACCAAAAGGTCAATGCCCCAGGTGGACGCTCCACAGCTGATGCTTATTTACCTGAAGGTTTGATGGTAGGTGCAGGCTCTAGAGTTGTGGCTACCCAAAAGAATTTTGGTCAAGGCGATGTTGAAACTACCGAAAATAGCTTTGATTTAATGATCCAAGGCCGGGGCTTTTTTGAAATTGAAATGCCAGATGGCACTACTGCTTACACAAGAAACGGTCAGTTTACCAAGAATGAAGAAGGTACTATTGTCACCGCTCAAGGCTATCCATTATTACCGCAAATTCAGGTGCCTGAAAACGCAATTTCCATGACGGTAAGCCAAGACGGTCAAGTCTCAGTACAGCTACCTGATGACCCTGTAGGTCAAGATTTAGGTCAGATCACGGTAACTGATTTTATTAATCCGTCAGGTTTGGAACCGATTGGCGATAACCTTTACTTAGAAACTGCAGCCTCTGGTGCTCCACAGCAGGGTATTGGTGGTGAAGATGGTATGGGTACTATTCGTCAAGGTATGCTTGAGGCTTCAAATGTTAAGGTGACTGAGGAGCTTGTAAACTTAATTGCTGCGCAAAGAGTTTATGAGATGAACTCTAAGGTCTTAACTGTCGTCGATGAGATGATGGGTTCTTTAATTTCTTCGACCTAAGATTAGGCTAAGGATTTTTGCATAAAGTAAATTTAAGTGTGAGGTGAGTATGAATAAATTAGGTTTAATTGCTGTAGCGTCATCTTTAGCGTTACTTGTGCAAGGTTGCGCTTTAGATACTTTTGATCCAAAACCAGATGATCCAGCTTACGCTCCTGCTTTGCCTCAAGAAGATTTAACCTCTTCAGTGCCTACAGGAAGTCTTTTTAATCCATACTCCACCAACAATGGTCTTTATACTGACACTAGAGCTCACAAGGTGGGGGATTTAATTTCAGTCTATCTTGAAGAGTCAACCTCAGCGAGTAAAAACGCCAATACCGATCTTAATAAATCTAATAATATTAGTGTAGGATCGATTATGGTAGGTGGACGTCCGGTGACAGTTAAAGGCTATGACACTTCAATTGGACTGTCTAATAGCTCTGATTTTTCAGGCGGTTCTGATGCAAGCCAAAGCAATAGCCTGTCAGGTCAAATTTCAGTTTCAGTCATCCGCGTGCTTGCTAACGGCAATTTAATGGTAAGAGGCGAGAAGTGGCTGATGTTAAACAATGGCAATGAATATGTAAGAGTCACGGGTATTGTAAGATCTGAGGATGTAAGCTCAGATAATACCGTATCTTCACAAAGAATTGCCAATGCTCGTATTCAATACGGTGGTACAGGGGACTTTGCCTCCACTCAAGAGCGCGGTTGGTTGTCTAAATTCTTTAACAGCGCCTTTAATATCTTCTTCTAAGGAGGTCTTATGCAAAGGTTTATAACTTTTATCTGTGCCACGCTGCTGTTACTTACTACAGCTTTAAATGCGCAAGCGGCACGTTTAAAAGATTTAGCCTCAGTTGAAGGTGTCAGATCCAATCAGCTCGTAGGTTATGGCTTAGTCGTAGGTTTAGCAGGCACGGGTGAGAAAAATAATGATTTCTCCGAGCAAAGCTTTAGATCTATGTTAAATAACTTTGGCATTAAGGTAAGTGAAGATATGTCCTTAAATATTAAGGACGTAGCACCGGTTGTAGTTCATGCTGAGTTACCTCCTTTTGCCAAGCCCGGTCAGCAAATTGATGTTACGGTTTCAGCAATTGGTGAGGCTACTTCACTTCGTGGTGGCTCACTTTTACAAACCGTCTTAAAAGGTATTGATGGTAATGTCTATGCTATTGCTCAAGGCTCTCTTGTTGTAGGTGGCCTTGGTGTTGAAGGTGCTGACGGTTCTCGCGTGGTCGTAAATACCCCAACGGTAGGTCGCATTTCAAATGGTGCCATTGTTGAGCGTGAAGTGCCAAATAGCTTTGCCACGTCAGATAGCATTATCTTTAATTTAAACCGTCCAGATTTTACCTCAGCTAAAAATGTTGCCGATACCATTAATGGTATTTTTGGACAAGGCGCTGCCATTGCTGAGGATGCCGTGTCAATTCGCGTTGGAGCCCCACGTGATCCAAATCGTCGCGTGGAGTTTTTATCTACCTTGGAGAATTTAGATATTCAAGAAGGTGAGGATGAGGCTAAGATTGTGGTGAACTCAAGAACCGGTACGATTGTCATTGGTTCACAAGTTAGATTAAAACCAGTTGCCGTAACCCACGGTGGACTTACCGTGACGGTGCGTGAAGATCCCCAAGTCTCACAGCCAAACTCCTTTAGCCAAGGACAAACTGCTGTTGTGCCAGACTCTTCAATTGAAGTTACCCAACAACAGCGCAAGATGTTTAAGTTAGACACTGGCACCACCTTAGATGATCTGGTGCGGGCGGTAAATGACATAGGCTTGGCCCCAGGTGATTTAATGTCCGTGTTAGAGGCTTTAGATCAGGCAGGTGCGATTGAAGGAAAACTTGTAATTATCTAATAAAAGAATTTCTCACACTTAAAATTAAGGGCACCAATTGGTGCCCTTCTTGTTTCAGTAAGATAAATCTAAATTAGAGGCTCTTTAAGAAAGAGGCAATTTCCTCATCCTTGCAATATGGATAGAAGAGCTCTGGGAACTTTGGATCGTTAATGGTGTTCTTGACAAAGTCCTTATCTAATTTCTTTAAGATCTCAATTAATGGACGGTGAGTAATTTCCTTGACGCCATCTAAGATCTTCTTATTGCGCTGCTCTGCCTCAACGCGCTCTGGTGGATAGCCACCGCCAAATGGAGAGACGAAAAGCTTCTCAAAGGTGTAACGTAAGTTAAGCTCGCCACCCCAGCCAAAGTTTTGAGCATATGGAAGGGAGATGGCATTGCCGCCGTTTACTTGAGTGAAGAGGTAAGCGTCAACTGGATTGGTGACATGTCCGCATTGTACGCCTGGGAAAGAGTTGCAAGCAAGGCAAGCACCTTCACCGGTACCACAACCGGTAACGACGAAGTCAGCCACACCGGTGTTTAAAACTAAGGCAGCTAAAAGACCGTTCATCACGTAAGTTAAGCAACGATCATCTTCTGCAGAATACATACCAAAGTTTACAACCTCGTGGCCGTGAGCTTTAGCAACACTTTCAAGTTCCTTAAAAATTAAGGCATTCTTTGGGGCTTGAGAGTTCTCAAGAATTAATGCAATTTTCATTTTTTTAACCTAATTTGATGTCCAAAACAGCATTTAAGCTTAGGTAAGTTTAATGAGAATTGCAAGCAAATCTAAATCTTGATAAAAATTTTCACCAAAAAGGTCAAGCTTGACTTGGGTTAATGGTGTTTAAACTTTGAGCACGGTGGGCAAGTTTTTCCTCAAAGAGCGCGGCAATGATCGTGGCGCACTCCTCAAGTGAGAATTCTCCGGTATTGAGTACTATGTCATAGCGATGCGGATCATTAATATTAGCATTTGCATAATGGGCATAGTGCTCGGCACGTCGCTTGTCAAAAAGCTCAATGGCCTTTTGCGCCTTTTCTTTACTTAAATGATAAGTTTGAAGACAGCGCTCAAGTCTTTTCTCATATGGGGCAAAAAGTCTGACCTTAAGGCATAAAGGATTATCTTTTAAAAGATCATCGGCTCCACGGCCTACAATTACACATGGGTTTTCACTTGCAAGATGCCTTATCACCTTAGCACTTGCCACATACAAAGCATCGGCTTTCGATAAGGATTTCTCAAGTGGGGCGCTGTAATCTTGCAAGATCATCTCGTATAAAAGGGCATTGTCTAAACGGTTCTCGTTACGGGAAATGTACTCCTCTGAAAAGCCAGTTTCTTTAGCAATTAAGGAGATGATCTCCGAGTCATAGAATTTAAGCTTTAATTGTTCAGCAAGCATATGGCCTAAAATTCTCCCGCCACAGCCGTATTCACGCGAGATGGTAATAACTGGATAAAAATCTCCTGCAGTTTGTGGAGCAAGAGTCTTTGTACCTTCTTTAAAGAAGTTATCTAAAAAGCCCAAATGATGGCTTATAACCCTCACACAAGGGCCTACTAATAAAGCACCAATTAAGGTGCCTTCACGCACGGAGGCCACTTCAGTGAAATTGGTGCACAAAAGACCTACGATTACGGCAAGTAAGACGAGGGAGACATCAAAGCAAATTTTAATAAGGCCAAATTCCTTCTTTAAAAAAAGGCACACAGCTTTAACAAAGGCCTCACCTGCCACTAAGGCAACATTAGCTTTGACCTCAAAAGATACGCCTAAAGCTAAAATTAAGCTTCCAACTAAAAGCATTACAAGGCGCAGAGGATAAAAGGTCACCTCACTTAAAAGTGGACTTAAAAGCCACATATTAAGATCGATGGCTACGGAAAAAAGTAGGGTAGCAGGGATTTGGCTTACTAAAGAGAACAGCGCCTTTTTGTCCTTTTTATCCTCTAAAAGAAAGTATTGAGAAATAATTAGAATTAAATTGCCAAGCATGGTCACCATACCAAAGGTCAATGGGACATGTAGTGAAATTTCATACCAGGCACTTGAAATTGGGGTGGTACCTAAGGCGGCTAAGGTGACGATACTAACGCCTAAGCCATTTACTAAAAGCGAGAGAATAAAAATTAGATATCTTCTAAAAAGTGTACTTTGCGCCATCTATATTGTCCTATGTCTTTTAATTTCGCTTGCGATTATAGGACTTATTTTTAAAACTTACAGACAGTGGCTTAAATTTTGTAGGTATCTTAAGCTTTAAATGAAAAAAGGCCCCAAATTGAGGCCTTTTTTACGAGGAATAAATGGAGATAGAAATTAGTTCTTCTTACGATATTTACCCATATCAATTGCAACAGCGATAGCAATAATGATGCCTTTGATGACCTGCTGCCACATTGGGGAAATTGAGATGAACTGTAAGCCGTATTGAATGATGGTGAATACGAACACACCGGCGATAATACCGGAGACGGTTGCAATACCACCCATCAAAGATACACCACCTACTACGCAGGCTGCGATAGCATCAAGCTCATAGCCCATACCATATTGGTTAGTAGCACCAGCTGTACGTGCAGCTTCGAGCACACCTGCAATACCATAGAGGCCTGCGGCTAACACGAAGATGAAGAGGTTGGTGGCATAAACGTTAACACCTGCGACCACGGCAGCCTCACGGTTACCACCTACAGCGTAGACGTTCTTACCAAAGACGGTCTTATTTAAGACAAACCAAATAGCAACAGTAATGACAGCGGCAATTGGAATTAGCACGGAAATACCTGGGAAGCCTGCACCTTGGAAGAGCTTAGTTTGACCTAAAGCTGCAAAGTCTGGGCGTACACCACCAATTGGCTGTGAATTGTTAGGTGGTAAGTCAAAGTAGAGAGAGCAAGAACCGTACACGATAACTGAAGTTGCCAAAGTTGCAATGAACGGGTGCATCTCATATTGAGCTACCAAGAAACCATTTAAAGCACCGAAAGCCATGCAAATTAAAATTGCAATGATAATTGGTACGAAAAGTGGTAATTGAGCTAAATCTGGGAAGAAGCGATTGGCATAATCCTCAGTTTGTAACATAGAAGTTGAGACAACTGCGGCTAAGCCTACGATACGACCTGCTGACAGATCGCAACCTGCAATAATCAAGGTGAAGCAGATACCAAGCGCAATAATAAGTTTAGTTGAAGATTGCGTCATAATATCTAACACCACGCGAATTTGCATGAAGCGAGGTTGCAAGACACAGATGATGAAGACCAAGACCACCATGGCGATAATAATGGCGTAGTTGGTCAAAAGGTTATTGATAGTTTTGGAATTAAGCTCAATATCTCCAGAGTGGGCACCTGGGTGCTTTAAACGGTAGAGGTTTTGGCCAAAAATCCATAAGCCTACGATCATCATGATCACAGGAAGATCGTATAAAGTTTTAATAGCAACAAAATGTAAGACAAGGCCCAAAAGTACGATTAAGGCACCAACTCCGGACAATGACTTGCGAAATGACTGCTGAGTAATTACGCTTGACATGTTAACTCCTATTTGAAGGAAGAGGCCAGGCGCATAATTTCAACCTGGTCGAAGTGTTCTTTATCAACAAAGCCGGTCACGTGACCTTCGCACATTACCATGATGCGATCTGACATACCCATAAGCTCTGGCATTTCAGATGAAATCATAATAATGGACTTACCTTGTTTGATTTGATCGAGCATCAAAGTATAGATTTCGTACTTAGCGCCCACGTCAATACCACGGGTTGGCTCATCAAAAATAATGATGTCAGAGTTTGTTAACAACCAACGGGCAATTAAGACCTTTTGCTGATTACCACCTGAGAGGTTCTTAATTGGAACATCAAGGCTTGGCATCTTAACGTTTAATTCCTTACAAGCATGATCAGCTGTAGGACGACGCTTTGAGGTATCAAGAATCCCCATCTTAGCAAAAGTGTTTTGCGCGGCGATGACGGTATTATCTAAGATTGAAAGAATACCAAAAATACCATTTTGTCTTCTTTCCTCAGTAAGTAAGGCAATACCATGGGATTTAGCATCACGTACTGATTTAACATCAATCTTCTCACCGTCTTTCCAAATCTCACCTGAGGCGATGGCACGAATACCAAAGATTGACTCTACAAGCTCGGTACGTTGTGCGCCAACTAGACCGCCAATACCTAAGATCTCACCTTTGTGTAATTGGAAACTTACATCCACGAAAGATCTCTTAGCGGCAGCAGTTAAGTGCTTGACCTCAAGTACTACTTCATCAGTAGGTTTAGTTTCTTTTGGTGGGAAACGATTTGACAGATCACGACCTACCATGTTGCGAATGATGAAGTCTTGATCGATATCTTTAGCCTGCCAGGTACCAACATACTTACCATCACGCATGATGGTTACATCATCACTAATTCTTAAAATCTCTTCCATCTTGTGGGAGATGTAGATGATGGAGCGGCCTTCTGACTTTAATTGATTGATGATCTTAAACAAGTACTCAACTTCGTTCTCAGTTAATGAGGAAGTTGGCTCGTCCATGATGATGATCTTAGCGTCATAAGAGACAGCACGGGCAATTTCAACTAATTGTAATTTAGATGCTGAAACAAAGCGTGCTTGATCACGTGGGTTTACATCAAGACCTATCTTTTTGAAAAGATCTACAGTGTCTTGATACATTTTGTCGTGATCGACAAAACCATATTTCTTTGGGAAACGACCAATCCAAACGTTTTCCATAATCGGGCGGAAACGAATTGGGTGTAACTCTTGGTGGATCATGGAAATACCCATGGCAAGAGCTGCTTTGGTGTTTGGAATGTCATTGATGGTTTGGCCATTGTAAATAATCTCACCCTCATCTGGGTGGTAGAGGCCAAACAGACATTTCATCAAGGTGGACTTTCCTGCGCCATTCTCACCCATTAGGGCATGAACGGTACCCGGTCTTACCTTTAAATTGGCATGATCGAGTGCTAAAACGCCAGGGAAGCGCTTGACAATGTCATTCATCTCAAGAACATACTCACTCATGAGATAACCTCTAAAAGCAGTTATATAAAAGGTTTACACCTTCAGAAAGCAAGCCCCCTACTTTAAGTATAAGGGGGCCTAAGTCTTAGCTTAATAGCTTCTTGAAATTACATGAAATCTTTGTAATTTTCAGCGTTAACCTTTACGTATGGAATCCATACATACTTGCCATCGGTTAAGGTATAGCCGATAGACTCAGAGGTTACAGCCTCACCCTTTGAGGCAACGTCAGCGATGCGAACTGCAGCAGTACCTTGGTTCTTAGCATCGTTTAAGGAAGTACCTAACATCTGACCTGCGGCAATTGCCTGAAGAGCAGGAGCGGTAGCATCAACACCTACAACTGGGATGAACTTATTATCCTTACCAGTGTTGTAGCCTTCTGACTTTAAGGCCTCAATAGCACCTAAGGCCATATCGTCGTTATTAGCCAAAACTGCTTCAATAGCATCAATACCTTGAGAAGTGATGAAGTTCTTCATCTTATCGTGGCCTTGAACTTTATCCCAGTTAGCATTGTCAGAGCCAATCTCTTCAATCTTAAGGCCTGCATCTAACATAGCCTTAACGCAGTACTCTGAACGTAAGGTAGCATCCTGGTGGCCTTGCTCGCCCTTTAAGAGAATGTATTGAACAACGCCGTCACCGTTCTTATCAGCTTCTGGGTGGGCCTTGAAGTACTCAGCAATTAACTGACCACCGATGGTGCCTGATTCCTCAGCCTTAGCACCAACGTAGTAAGCCTTCTCCCAAGAATCTAAGATGTTCTTCTCTGGCTCACGGTTAATGAAGACGATTGGTAAGCCTTCAGCCTTTGCCTTCTCGACTAATGGACCTGCAGCAGAACGGTCTACTGGGTTGATAACTAAAGCGGTAACGCCCTTGGTGATGAAGGTATCAACCTGATCGTTCTGAGCTGGCTGGCGGTTTTGGGAATCCACGAGCTCAATTTCTGCGCCTAAATCAGCAGCAGCTTTTTCCATATTGTTACGAACACCAGTCATGAAGGTGTCATCGAACTTGTAAATGCAAGAACCAATTAAAACATCGCTTGCCATTGCAGATGAAGTCATAGTGGCAAGGAATAAACCAGCAGCGATTGCAGTAACAGTCTTTTTCATTATGTGGATCCTCCAACAGATCTTAAATTTGATTTTATGGTGTTATAGTAAAGACTCTTGGCAAAATAAAATTAGACACCACGCACATTTTAATAATATATATTTTTAACTTATATAAATCTAAATACTAATAAATGTAATCTGTATGTTTGCGCTAATATGCATTCTAGAGCGGTTTAAAAATCAAAAATTACGCTTTTGTGGTAACGTTTACATTACAGAATTGTGACTTAGATCGCTAAAATGTTACAAAATTTCTTGTAAATTTTCTGTATAGACAAGGTTTTTTAATGCAAAAGTGCCCGTAAATTGCACACTTTTAGTGAAATCTGTTGATTATACAATTAATTTTAGTTTAAGTTGTATGAAAAGCTACTCCAAAGACGCAAAATCAAGCGTAAAAAAATAGAATTATTTAACATTCTTATTTAAGATTATGAAAAATTATTTTATTTAGGCAAAGATCTAAATTTCGTACATTAAAAATCGAATAAAGTCAGAATCTTGCTCTAAAGGTCCCCATTGTGCTTTAAGTTTTTGATCAAAAATCCTGGTAAAACCAAGTCTGTCGTAAAACTTAAAGTTGCAGGACTCGTCAGTAAAAAGGGCGGTGCATTTGCCACCTTGAGCTTTAATAAGCTCTAAAGCTTTGAGGACTAGCTTTTTGCCAAGACCTTGGCCTTGAGTTTTCTTTGAGACCATCAAAAGGTTTATGTAAGAGTCGATCTCTTGTGGATTATCAATCTTTTCAAGACACAGTTTTTGCGCTTTAAGCTCAAAGGCGTGATAGCTGTATTTTGTTTTAAAGCCACGCAAAGAAAGCAAAACTTTGACTAGAAAAAGAAGCGAGGAGAGAGTAAGAGTAGTTAAAAGCTTAGGTCTTTTGTAAGGCTCTTTAATAAGGATCACGCCTAAAAGCTCATGCTTTTTTCTTAACACTAAAGTGCGGGTGCTCTTTTTTAAGCAAATTAGAGCGTAGGCCACGGTCATAAGCCACACGGTACTTCTTTTAGTCTTAGGGTCGGCAAAGTCCCAGACTTCTTTTTCAAGGTCGCAAAGAAAGAGAAAGTGTTTGCGAAAAGAAAATGGCTCAAAGGTAGTGTGATCCATACAAAAAATTTAACTTTTAAACTAAAGACTTAATTTTTAAAGATTTAGTATAACACGCGTTAGATTGTTTTGATTAGATCTTCTACTTGAGTGCTTTTAGCATTATGTGCCTTTGAAAAATATGTGATGAAAGGTTGAAATAAAAGCCGCAGAGGCGGCTTTAGCTGTGTTGGTTAATTGAGATTTAGCTAATGGTTAAGATTAGTTTTGAGCTTAAAACTTATTTACAGGGCATCTTAATTTCTGTCCTAAAACAGCACGGGCGGCTTCTTGAGCGGCTTTAGTCTTAAGATCGCTTGCTGATTCTACAGAGTACCAGGCAATATGAGGGGAGAAAGTAATATTTGGTGCTTTTCTTAATGGATTATCTTCAGGTAAAGGTTCTTTGCAGGTTACATCAATACCTGCGGCACTTAATTGACCTGAAATTAAAGCATTAGCTAAGTCTTGTTCGTTGATAAGACCGCCTCTTGAGACATTAATTAAAATGGCTCCTTCTTTCATTTTTAAGAAAGCAGCTTCATTCATGAAATGTACATTTTGCTCGTTTAAGCCACAGTGTAAAGAAATTACATCGCAGGTTTTAAGGAGAGTGTCTAGATCTGTAAATTTAACAAAATCAAAATTAGGATCATTTTCTATGGTATTAATTACATCATAGCCTAAAACTTCACAATCTAGAGCATGAACTCTTTTGGCAAAAGCCTTACCTATGCGACCTAAGCCAATAATGCCAACCTTTAAAGTTGAAATGCGGTGAATTGGGGCAAATGCTGAAAAATCCCAGCCTAAATTTTTAACTTGAGTATCGGTGGCAACAACTTTTCTAATAGAAGCTAGCATTAAAGTTAAAGCTTGATCTGCAACCTCTAAAGTGCCGTAATCTGGGACATTGCAAACTGCTACATGGTGACGGCTTGCCGCTTCAAGATCTACATTATCAACACCAACGCCATATCTTACGACACACTTTAAATTAGGCAAAGAAGAGAAAACTTTTTCACGAAGGGGAGTGTATTGATTAAGTAGCACTACTGCGTCTTTGCAGTTGACTATAACATCATCCTCAGTTTTACATTGGGTGATTTTATAGTCTGAAAGGTTATTTTCACGAAACACTGCCTCTTCTTCATCAGTATGGGCATGATCGCAATCGGTCCACATAATTTGACTCATTTTGTTCTCCTAAAAACTGATAACTAAATTGATTACGTAATGAGTTTAGTTAATTTACGTAAATCGAAATGTTAACCACGTCATATTTTACTAAAAAATTTACTAAACGGATGGTTTGCTTTTACTTAAAGCTTAGTGATTGAAATTGTATTTTGCAAATTTTTAGAAATTAATTCTTTATATTTTATATAGTTATTTCTAACATTAAATTTTTGTAAAATTTTTTTGAGTTTAATCACAAAATCAAACGTTTTAGTTGTTTATGATTAAAACATCTTCGGAATAGGAAAATTGCCGAGATTTGAAACGTAAAAATTTTATGAGGATTTAGTATATGGACGTAAACAAAGTTAAGCTTGTGGCAAACGAAATTCGTATGCACACAATCGAGATGTTGTTTAAGGCCGGTAGCGGACATCCTGGTGGATCGTTATCCATAGCTGATATTTTGGCTGTTCTTTATGTAGATAAAATGAAATTTGATCCTAAAAATCCAAATTTGGACGATAGAGATCGTTTTGTTTTAAGTAAAGGTCACGCAAGTGCTGCTTTATATAGCACTTTAGCTTTGATGGGATTTTTCCCAGTTGAAAAGCTTGATTCTTTCAGAAAGATTGATTCCTTTTTACAAGGTCATCCTGATATGAAGCACACCCCAGGTGTTGATATGACTACAGGATCTTTAGGTCAGGGCATATCAGCAGCTTGCGGTATGGCATTAGCTGCCAAGTTAAGTCAGCGTCAAAACCGGGTCTATGCAATTATTGGCGATGGAGAACTTGAAGAAGGCGAAGTTTGGGAAGCTTTGATGTTTGCAAACCAGTATAAGCTCTCAAACCTCACTGTAATTCTAGACTTCAATCGCTTACAAATTGATGGGCCTACTTGTGATGTGATGGACATTGATAATCCTGCTCAAAGATTTCAGTCATTCCATCTAAACACCATCGAAATTGATGGTCACAATCTTGAGGCTATTTCCCAAGCAATTGACGCTGCTAGGTCTGTCAAAGACAAACCTACCGTTATTATCGCACATACTGTGAAAGGTAAGGGAGTTTCTTTTATGGAAAATCAGGTAGGTTGGCATGGAAAGGCTCCAAATGCAGAAGAAACCCAAAAAGCATTAGCAGAATTGAGGGCATTGTAATGATCGCAAATAGAGAAGTTTACGGACAAACCTTAGTTGAAATGGGTAAAACCAACTCTAAGATTGTGGTTTTAGATGCAGATTTAGCTAAGGCTACCTATACTGAAATTTTCCATAAAGCTTATCCTGAGCGTTTTATTGATTGTGGCATTGCTGAGCAAAATATGATGGCTGTAGCTGCAGGTCTTGCAACTTGTGGTTTTATTCCATTTGTAAGTTCATTTGCCATGTTTGCAGCCTTAAGAGCAGGCGAGCAATTTAGAAATAGCATTTGTTATCCGCATCTTAATGTCAAAGTAGTTGCAACTCATGCAGGTTTAGATTGTGGTGCAGATGGTGCAACCCATCAAGCTCTTGAAGATTTAGCTTTAATGAGAGCAATCCCTGGCAATACCGTTTTAGTACCTTCAGATCCTGTGTCAACTCGTGCGCTTTTAAAGTTAGCTACTTCATTTAACGGTCCTTGCTACGTGCGCATTGGCAGAGACAAATGTGAAGAACTTTATGCTGAGGATACTGAATTTGCTATCGGTAAAAGTGCGGTTTTAAAGGATGGCAAAGATGTCTCCCTTATTACTTGCGGCAGTGCCACTAAGCATGTTTTAAAGGCTGCCAAAGAACTTGAGAGCTTGGGCATTAGTGCCAAAGTTATTGATATGTACTCGCTAAAGCCTCTTGATGAGGAAGCAATTATTGAGGCTTCAAAACTTGGCACGATTGTAACTGTTGAAGATCATCAAACAGTTGGAGGTTTGGGCAGTGCAGTTTGTGAGGTTGTCGCTCAAAAAGCTCCTTGTAAAGTAAAAGTTATGGGTGTTAACGATAGTTTTGGTCGTTCAGGTAATGCAGATGAGCTTTTTGCCTACTACGGAATTGATACTAAAACCATTGTCAGCACAGTAAAGGCTATGCTTCAAGCTTAGGAGAATAGAAAATGACCCAAGTTGAAATTGATAAGCTTATTTTTAAAGCCAAGCAAGTTCTTGATACTAAAGAAGCCCCTCGTTCAACTTTTGCCGGTTGGATGATGGTAACTGCGCTATTGATCGAGTCATGGGACATCTATTCAATGGCTTTTATTATGTATGCCTTACATGAGGTTTACAATCCAAGCAGTTGGCTTTTAGGCTTTACTGCCGCAGGTACCCAAATGGGTGCAATTTTTGGTGCTCTTTTAGGTGGTTATTTAACCGATAAGATTGGCAGAAGAACCATTTTCTTAGGTTCGATGATCATGTTTGCCGTGTGCGCCATCTTACAAGGTTTAGCTCCTAACATGTATTATCTTGCAATCATAAGATGCATTGCAGGTATTCCGGTGGGTGCTGACGTGGCCAATGGCTTTACCTATATGATGGAGATCATGCCAAAGGGGAAACGTGAGGTTATGGCCAATCGTTGGCAATTCATGTTTGCCCTAGGCATTATCGCTGCCATTATTTTGGTAACTACTTGCATCGTACTTGGTGTCCACAGTGATCATATTTGGAGAATAGTCTTAGCCTTCCCTGCAATTCCTGCAGCTATCCTCTTATTCTTGCGCAAAGACTTACCTGAAACTCCAGCTTGGTATGTTGAAAGAGGCCGCTTTATTGAAGCTAAAGAGTCTGCCAAGAAGTTCTATGATGATTGCTTGCGCGATGTGTTACCAGATGAGAATGTGACCATCACCAAAGCTAGTACCAAAGAGGCATTGTCTGATATTTTCAGTAACTCATTTAGTGCTAAAACTACCATCTTTGGTTGGGTTTCATGCGCAGTCCAAGCTTTTGAAAATTACGCCTTTGCTTTCTACTTACCATTAATTTTAGCTACCATGGGCATTGCAGGTATGGTAGAAAACAACTTAGCTTTATTAGGTGTGAACTTAATTGCAGCAGCTTCAGCCTTTGTTGGTCCTCTTTTACTTAATAAGTTAGGTCACCGTGGTCTTAGCCAATGGGGCTTTATCATGGTTACCATCGGTGTGTTAATTGCAGCCTATGGTGTGCACATTGAAAACATGCTGATGATCATCTCAGGTGCAGGCTTAATGCTTTGGGGCCACTATTGGGATTCAGAGTCTGGTATGACTGTAGTGTCCTTAGTTGCTAAACCTCGTTATCGTGGTATTGCCTCAGGTATTGGCTACACCATTGTGAAGATTGCAGCTTTTAGTACCTCTTTATTATTCCCACCGCTCTTTGAGGCGTTAGGAGTTTCTGTTGCCGCTTGCATTGTTGCAATTGGCCCGTTCATCGCATTCTTATGCGCAACTTTCCTCTTACCAGAAGTCTTTGGACACCATGTTGGTGACGGAAAGAATGATTAATTAACTTAACTTTTAATTGGAGAAATAAAAATGTCTACTATTCAAGTTCCAACCATTGAGTCAATTGATTTAATGACTTGCAGAGTGCCACTTCCACAGGGCCCTTGGGGAGATCAAATCCACCACGTAACCGATATTGAGGTTTCAGTTGTGGATGTCCACGGTTCAAATGGTTTAACTGGAACTGGTTTTAGCCATACTTCAGGTTGGTGCGGTAAAACAATTTCTGCTTTAATTTCAGAAATTATTCCTGATGTGATTGGCCTTAAGGTTTCACCAAGAGCCTTATGGCACAGAAGTTATAAGTATGTTCATGACGTAGGTGGTGCAGGCGTAACTACTCATGCTTTATCAGCCTTAGATATTGCTTACTGGGATCTTTGGGCAAAATCTTTAAATGTCTCCTTATACGATTTATTAGGTCGTTGCAGAGATAAAGTACCTCTTTATGGCTCAGGCATTAACTTAAACTTAAGTGTTGAAGAAGTTATTGAGCAAGTTAAGAGATGGAAGAAAGAAGGTTATGCCTGCGCTAAGGTAAAAGTTGGTAAGCCTGATATTCTTGAGGATGTTGAGCGCTTAACTAAGATCCAAGAGGCAGTTCCTGGCTTCCCATTAGCAGTTGATGCCAATCAAGGTTGGAACCTTCCACAAGCTTTAAGAGCTTTCAAGCTTTTTGATAAGTTAAACTTATTGTGGATTGAAGAGCCACTTCCTTCTGATGACATTACAGGTCATAGAATTTTACGTGAGCGTACCAATACCCCAATTGCTATGGGTGAGAATACTTATAACGTAAATCAATTTGCAATGTATATTGAGGAAGGTGCTGCCGATTACATTCAAGCAGATCTTGGCCGTGTAGGTGGTATTACAGGTTACCTTGATATTGCCGCAGTTGCACGTGCTCACAACATTCCAATGACTCCACACTTTGTATTTGAGCTTTCAGCTCAGTTACTTTCAACTGTACCTAATGTCTCTTATTCTGAGATGACTGATGGCGGTACTTGGAGTGATTTACGCATCGTTAAATCTGCAGGTCGTATTGAGAACGGCTACTATATTCCAACTAATGAGCCAGGTCATGGTATTCACTTAGATAGAGAGTACCTTGAGGCTCACAAGATCTAATTACTAAATTGATATTTAGTGATTTTTAGTTAAGACCACCTGTTTTAGGTGGTCTTTTAAACTAAATTATCTTTTAGTTTTGTATGCTTTATCGCACTTATTTTTTTCTTTTTTTACGTTTAAAATGTTATATTTTGCACATTAATTGAGTTTAGATATAAGTTTATTCGTTTTGGCTTAGAAGTTAAAAGTTATTTTAATTTCTTTATGTAGGGTATTTTTGAAAAATTTTGGAGCACATGTGATAAGTATTAAAGATATAGCACAAAGTTGTGGTGTGACTCCTGCCACGGTATCACGGGCGCTTAATGGTCAAAAAGGCGTATCAGATGCGCTTCGTGAAAAAATTTTAAGTATCGCAGAAGAAGTAGGTTACAAAAAGAATCAATTAGCAGCAGGTTTAATTACCTCAAGAACTAATATGATAGGTTTATTAGTTCCTGATATTACTAATCCTTATTATGCTTTTATTGCCAAAGGCGTATCTTCTATTGTTGAGCAACATGGTATAGGAATGCTACTTTGTAATGCCGATAGAAGTGCAACTAATGAATTACGTTTTTTTCAAATGCTTTGTAATTACAAAGTAGATGGAGTCATCATTATTTCAGTAACTGCTAAAAAAGAAGATTTGTTACCTTTTAAAAATTCCAATATTAAAGTAGTTTGTGTAGATAATCCCATAAGTAAAGATTTAAGTTGCGTGATGAATGATAATTACTCAGGGGTTTGTGATCTTATTGAGCATATGGTAACAGTCACTAAAGTGAAGAGTTTAGTGGTAGTTATGGGTTACCCTGATGTTTATACTAATCAACAGCGCTTAAGAGCCTGTAAGGATACTTTAGAAAAATTAGGCTCTTCTGAGATTTTATTAAAAACCTTTTTTATTGAGCCTGACTATGAAGGTGGTTATCAGGTAACTCCAGAATTACTTAAATTAGAGCCAGACGCTGTGTTTGCAATTAATGATACCGTGGCTGTGGGTATTATTGCTTATTGTCATGATCATGGGATCCGCGTCCCTGAAGATTTAAAAGTTGCAGGCTATGATGATATTGGTATTGCCTCAATGATAAGTGTACCTTTAACTACAGTACATCAAAGAAAATTTGTCTTAGGGCAAGCGGCTGCAAGGCAACTTTTGCAGGAGATCAATGATCCTACACGTGAACCTTCAAAAGTTGAGTTATTCCCAAAGCTCGTGGTAAGAGCCTCTTGTGGAGAGGAGTTTGAAAGAAATTTCAAATCAAAAGATCAAAGCTCTACTTAGGCTTAATCATTAGTCTAGCGTTTGTTTGGAGTTTGCTTTGGTAAGTAAAAATTGAGTCCAAAAATCTGTGTCTAGATAGCAAAGGGGGACAACGTGCTTGATTTTAAAAGTTTAAAAGATCTATTACCACTTGCAGATGCAAGCTTCGTAAGCTTAAGATCTACTAAGAAAATTTACGTAGATAAAACTGAATATATTTATAATCTTGCACGTAATAGTCAACCTCGGATTTTAACTCGCCCAAGACGCTTTGGTAAGAGTACTTTGCTCTCAACTTTAAAAGAGCTTTTTGAGCATGGCGTTAAACCTTATGATGGTCATGATTCCTATTTTAAAGGTTTGGCCATTGAGAAATTATGGAAAGATAAGGCTAAGTACCATATTATTCACTTAGATTTGTTCTCTATTAATGATGAGTGCACTACTGTAGATGAGTTTCGTCAAAATTTAAATAATTGCCTTGAAAGTTTCGCTCAACAGTTTGGGGTGATTTTGCCTGTAGATGCTGATAAACCTTCTAAAAAGCTAAAAGCTTTGGTGTCAAATCTTTCCGATCAGTCTGTTGCATTGCTTATTGATGAGTATGATGCACCTCTATTAAGTCACATCGGAAACAAAGAAGAGGAGAGCGAGGTCTCGTTAATTTTAAAGGGAATTTTTAGTGCAGTAAAAATTTACTCTCAAAAATTTAGATGTGTTTTTGCAACTGGCATTACGCGTTATCAGGATTTGGGACTTGGCACGGCAGGTAATAGTTTTACTGATATTACTAATGATCCTGATTTTGGTGCCTGTTGTGGTTATACGCGAGAGGAGTTAAAGCAGTATTTTGCAGATAATTTGCGTTATGCGGCATCTATTAAGGCAGGATGTTCTGATAATGAGGTTACAGAGGAGCAGATTGATTCTCTTTTAGATAGTATGGCCCAATGGTATGACGGATTTTGTTTTGATGATGTAGCCTCATCAAAGGTTTTTTCTACTTGGTCGGTGTTACGCTTCTTTACAGATCCTCTTTCTCGTTTACTTCCATATTGGTCAGCAGAAGAAGGTCTTGGTTTACCACAGTTACTTAAAGTAAGTCTTAGGAAAATTAATATTCAATCTCTACTTGAAGAAGTAGCCTCTGGTAATATACGTGTTGATTATTTTAAATTTATTCAATCTTCATTAATAAATCCTGAAGCTAATCCCTATGCACTATTATTTCAAACTGGCTATTTGACTTTAAGTCAACCTTTTATTATTGGAGATGAGGTATATCTTGACACACCAAATCGGGAAATTAGTATCGCTTTTGCTAATTTGGTAGCTGTGAGGTTGTTTGGGGACAATTTAAGATTTACAACTAAATACTCTGTTGAGACAGAGCGGATTCTTGTAAGTCTTGATCCTAACAAAATTCAAGATCATTTTAATGCACTTTTTGCATCAATTCCCTATGAGCATTATCCAGTACAAGGGGAAAGCATGGTAGCAGCTCTTATTTATTTTTATTTGCTCGGTGCTGGTTTGCAACCACGTTGTGAGGAGTCTGAGAGTAAGGGGCGTCCTGATGCTATTATCGACCTTAAAGAACATGGTATCACTATAGTCTTTGAGTATAAATATGTTGAAGACTCTGATCCAAAAATTTTAGATGCTAAGCTTTATGAGGCAGAAGAGCAGGTAAAAAGTCGAGATTATGGTCATAACATAAAAAGTGAGAAAAAAATTGCACGTTTTGCTTTAGTGTTTTGTGGGGCTCAAAGTGAGCGTAAGATTGCTCGGATGTCTTTAGTTGATCTCATAGAAAAATAAGCACTTACCAACAAAAGATGGTAAGTGCAAGAATGCTTTAAATCCCCAAGATCAAAGCCTTGGGGTAGGCTTAATTGAGTTAAGCCTTAAAGCGATAGCAGATAGTTCTCTTTAAAGGATTTTGTGCAGTCACAATTGGGTTTAAGGTAGCAAACTGTGGAAGATGTGGTGCATCTGGATAGTACTCAGGCTCTAAGCAAATAGCGCTTTGATTTGGATACTCTTGATCATCATCGCGGGCGATAATTGGCTTTGAGGCATGGACGTAGTTTCCTGAGTAAATTTGGCAGGCTGGATAGTCTGAGAAATACTCACAGCTTACTTTGCCATCTTCAGAGGTTAAACGAGCAAAAGGCTTGCTTAAATCGCCTTTAATAAGATATGGATGATCATAACCTAAGGTTAGCTTCATTTGGCTGTGGTTCATGAAGTCTTGGCCGATCTTCTTTTCATGACGGAAGTCAAAGGCAGCATTATCATCTAAGTTTAATAAAGTGCCAGTTGGAATTGAGCCTTCGTCAAGTTCCATAATCTTATCTGAATCAATCCATAAAGTATGGCCTAAAACAGAGCTATTCTTACCATTTAAGTTAAAGTAGGCGTGATTGGTAATGCAAGCTGGGCAATCTTGATCGCAAGTACCTAAATAGTCCATGCGTAAGGTGTTGTCATCTTCTACGGTAAAGGTGACAGTAAGATCAAAGTTACCTGGGAAGCCTTGATCGCCATCTGCTGAGTGAACGGTTAAGGTTAAGGAGTTATCTGAGACTTGAGTAAAGCTAAAACGACGCTTATCAAAACCATCTAAACCGCCGTGTAATGCGTGCTCTGCACCTGAATTGATAATGTAATCATGACCATTTAAGGTAAAGCGAGAGTGTCCGATACGGTTAGCATAACGACCAATAGTGGCGTTGAAATAGCATTCTTGAGTGCACCAATCAGCTTCGTTTTTAAGTCCAAGTAAGACTTCACGTGGTTTTTCTTCACCGGTTACTGGAACTTTAATTGAGGTAATGGTAGCACCCCAATCCATAACAGTGACGCTCATGCCTTGAGCATTGTGAATAGTTTTTAAAATTGGATCTTGAGAATAAATTGTGCTCATAATAGGCCTCATTCAAACTTGACATTGATTGCATTATAGCAATAGCTAACAGCAAGAGAAGGGTTTGAAAGGTACTCTTTTTGAAAATTGTAAACGGTTTCACAAAGTTTTAAAAAGAGCTTCTAAACTTAAAATATCTTGTCTAACTCTTTAAAATTTTTGGTATTGATGTATTTTTCTTAATACTCGCCTCTAAACTAAGATGGTGTTAAGTCGAAGCTTTAATAATTGCAATAATGTTCCTTAGCAAAAGTAAGCTTAAGCTTGTGTATTAATTTGATTTTACAAGAAAAACTTTGTAAGAAGATCTTCTAAAATTATCAAAGAAGATCTTTTAAAGAAGTAGTGAAGGCGATTTGAGGTAAGGCTATGTTCATGTTCCTGCGCTAAGGTAAGGTAAGGTAAGGTAAGGTTAGAGTTACAGATTGATTTGATTTAACAAGAAAAACTTTGTAAGAAGATCCTCTAAAATTACCAAAGAAGATTTTTTAAAGAAGTAGTAATGGTTGTTTGAGATAAAGTCTATGTTCCTGTGCCAAGGTTAGGTTAAAGTCACAGATTAGTTTGATTTAACAAGTAAAATTTTGTAAGAAGATCCGCTAGAATTTTCAAAGAAGATCTTTTTAAGTGATCGTGCAATTTAAAAATTTGTAGCACAGCTCTAAAAAAATTAAAGCGTGAGAATGGCATAACAATGCTGTTTTGCGGTGATCTTAGGTGCTAAATGTGATCGCTACAAAATAAGGTTAAGAGGTGGGAATTGTGAGGGTTGGTGAGGAGTTTCAAAGAAGGCAGGTTGGCCTGCCTTCTTATCTTTCTTTCGTTCTTTTTTGCTATTTTACGCCTTTTAGAAATGAAGGCATGGCTTTTTCATAAGCTTTAATGTCAGCTTCATGTTCTAAAGTTAAGGCGATACTGTCTAAGCCATTTAAAAGGCAATGGCGACGGAAAGGATCTAACTCAAACTTAAAGTTAAGATCACCGCAGGTGACAGTTTGATCTTCAAGAGAGATCTTAATTTTCATGCCAGGATCTTTTTCTAATGCTTTGAAGATTTGATCTACTTCATCTTCAGTAAGCTTAACGGTTAAAAGACCGTTGCCTAAAGCATTGTTGTTGAAGATCACGGCAAAAGATGGAGCAATTACTGCTCTAAAGCCATAGTCCATTAAGGCCCATGGAGCGTGCTCACGAGAGGAGCCATTACCAAAGTTATCACGAGCAACTAAGATGGTAGCGCCCTTAAACTCTGGTTTGTTTAAGTTAAACTCAGGATTAGGCTTGGTTTCGGCATCATCTAAATAACGCCAATCATGGAATAAATGTACGCCAAAGCCCTTTCTTGAAACAGCTAATAAGAACTGTTTTGGAATGATCTGATCGGTATCAATGTTGGCGGAGTCAAGAGGGACCGCTACGCCTTCATGAACGGTAAACTTTTGCATAAAACCTTCCCTTATAAATACTCACGCACGTCAGTTAAGCAACCTGTAATGGCACAAGCGGCAGCAGAGGCTGGGCTCATTAAATGAGTCTTAGATCCTTTACCTTGACGGCCAACGAAGTTACGGTTTGAAGTTGAAGCAACTCTAGCACCTTCTGGAGCCTTATCATCATTCATAGCAAGGCACATTGAGCAACCAGGTTGTCTCCACTCAAAGCCTGCTTCAATAAAGATCTTATCCAAACCTTCTTTTTCAGCCTGCTTTTTAACCCACATGGAGCCTGGAACTGCTAAAGCAATGACACCTTCTTTTACCTTACGGCCTTTAAGAACTTCTGCGGCGGCTCTAAAGTCTTCAATACGACCATTAGTGCAGGAACCTATGAAGACATAATCTACTTTATAGCCTTTAATTGGCTTGTGTGGCTCAACTCCAATATAGGAGAGGGCGCTTGCACAAGACTTGCTTACCACTGGATCTTGATAGTCAGATGGTGCTGGTACGATATCGGTAATAGCACACTCTTGACCTGGGTTGGTACCCCAAGTTAATTGTGGCTCAAGCTTTGAGGCATCAAGAGTTACCACCTTATCAAAGACGGCATCCTCATCTGATTTTAAGGTCTTCCAATACTCAACAGCCTTTTCAAAGTCCTCACCCTTTGGTGCAAACATTCTGCCTTTAATGTACTCAAAGGTAGTCTCATCTGGAGCAATCATACCAGCGGTAGCACCAAATTCGATGGCCATATTAGATAAGGTCATACGACCTTCCATGGATAAAGCTCTTACGGCTTCACCACAAAACTCTACACAATAGCCAGTACCACCTGCGGTAGTAAGCTTTCCGATGATGGCTAAAATTAAATCCTTAGCATAGCAACCTTTAGGTAAAGTGCCGGTGCACTCAATCTTCATGGTCTTAAGTCTGCCTTGTTTTAAGGTCTGAGTGGCCATGACGTGCTCAACTTCAGAGGTACCAATACCAAAGGCTAAAGCACCAAAAGCACCATGAGTTGCAGTGTGGGAGTCACCACAAACTAAGGTAGTACCAGGTAAGGTAAAGCCAGTTTGTGGGCCTATGATATGCACAATACCTTGATTGTCATCACCGATTGGATAGAGGGTGACATCAAATTCCTTGGCATTTTTCATTAAAGTGCGCATCTGTTCTTGAGCCATTGGAGATGAGGCTTCAATTTTCAACTCTTTAGTTGAAATGTCATGATCCATAGTGGCTAAGGTCAGATCTGGACGGCGCAATTTACGATGAGCAATCTCCAAACCTGCAAAGGCTTGTGGGGAGGTTACTTCGTGTACTAAATGACGGTCAATATAGATAGTCGGCAATTCGCCTTCCTTTTGGAAGACAATGTGGCTGTCGTATACCTTTTGATATAAAGTCTTACCCATTTTTAAAGCTCTTAAATCTCTAATACTTTCTTTGCAATAGCATCACCCATTTCACTTGTAGAAAGTGGTTTTCTTGGACTTGCACCGCTTTCCATTAAATCAGCGGTTAAATTGCCTGATGCTAAGACGGCTTTTACTGCATTCTCAATGCAAGTTGCAGCCTCATTTTCCTTTAAGGAGTAACGAAGCATGAGAGCGGCAGATAGAATTTGAGCAATTGGATTGGCAATGCCCTTGCCTGCAATATCAGGAGCAGAACCACCTGCTGGCTCATAGAGGCCAAAGCCACTTTCACCTAAGCTTGCAGAAGGTAGCATACCCATGGAACCTGTGATCATGGCGCACTCATCTGAGAGGATATCGCCAAACATGTTAGAGCACAGCAAGACATCAAATTGAGCTGGGTTCTTTACAAGTTGCATGGTGGCATTATCAATATAGATATGCTCTAAAGTAACCTCAGGATAATCCTTGTGGACCTCTTCTACGACTTCACGCCATAAGATAGAGCTTTGTAACACGTTTGATTTATCAACAGAGGTTACTTTATTGCGACGAAGTTTAGCAGCCTCAAAAGCAATCTTGGCGATACGCTTAATCTCAAAGCGATGATAAATCTCAGTATCATAGGCTTTTTCGTTATCGCCCTCGCCTTCACGGCCTTTTGGTTGGCCAAAGTAAATACCGCCTGTAAGCTCTCTTACACAAAGCATATCAAAGCCACGCATAGCAATGTCAGCTCTAAGTGGGGAGAGGGCACCTAAGCCTTGATAAATGCAGGCTGGGCGGAAATTACAAAAGAGGTTAAAGTGCTTTCTTAAAGGCAAAAGAGCACCGCGCTCAGGTCTTTGTTGAGGTGGGAGGTGGTCCCACTTTGGGCCACCTACAGATCCAAATAAAATTGCCTGGCTTTGTTCACAAGCTTTTAAAGTGTCCTCAGGAAGTGGGGTGCCAAATTCATCAATAGCACAACCACCTACTGCCTTTTGTTCATAGCTTAAGGTAAAGCCAAATTTCTTTTGTACGCTATCTAAGACCTTTAAAGCCTCAGCCATGACCTCAGGGCCAATGCCGTCACCTGGCAAAACTGCAATCTTATAGGATGACATTATTCTTCTTCCTTCTTTTCCTTCTCAATAATTTGAGCACGATAAATACTGTTATAGGCATTAATCAAAGCTAAAGCTGAAGCTTCAATTACGTCAGTTGAAAGTCCTTTGCCGTGGTATTGACGATTATTGTATTTAACATCCACGTCAACTTGGCCTTGGGCATTCATACCTGAGCCTTTAGCATTAATGGTAAAGGCGGTTAATTCACCTTTAATACCAGTTAATCTTGTAATGCAGTTAAAGACTGCATCAATAGGACCGTTACCGGTGCCAGACTCGGTTCTAAGTCTCTTGCCAATCTTAATTTTTACGCTAGCAGTTGGGATGATGTTCTTATCGCCTGCAATGACATTTAAGGAATTTAACTCAAATTGAGTATCCTCTTCCTCATCGTGTGAGAAGAACAATAAGGCCTCTAAGTCATAATCAAAGACCTGACCTTTTCTGTCAGCAAGTCTTAAGAAGCGAGCATAGACATCGTTTAAATCGTAGGTACCCTCGTGATAGCCTAATTTCTCCAAGCAAGCTTTAATCATGTGACGGCCTGAGCGGGCGGTCATATGTAAGTTATTTTCCTTAAAGCCTACAGACTCTGGGGTTATGATCTCGTAGGTATTGCGATTTTTTAAGACACCATCTTGGTGAATACCTGAGCTGTGGGCAAAAGCATTTGAGCCTACAATTGGCTTGTGAGATGGGATTGGCTCATTGGTAATACCTGAGACAATCTGAGCGGTACGCGCAATATTTTGGGCCTTAATATTAGTGTATAAGCCGTTTAAGAAATCCTGACGGGTCTTAATTGCCATCACCACTTCCTCAAGTGGGCAGTTACCTGCTCTCTCGCCTAAGCCGTTTACGGCGCATTCAATCTGTCTTGCACCAAAGCTTAAAGCAGTTAAAGAGTTAGCAGTAGCCATACCTAAGTCATTGTGGCAGTGCACAGAGATGGTGGCCTTATCAATATTTGGTACGCGATTAAATAAGGTCTCAATGATATGACCAAACTGAAGTGGGAAAGTATAACCTACGGTATCTGGAATATTTACAGTAGTAGCACCTGCTCTAATTGCAGCCTCTACAATACGGCAGAGATGATCAATTGGGGTACGGCCTGCATCCTCACAGGAGAACTCCACATCATCGGTGTAATTGCGAGCTCTTTTAACAGAGCTAATTGCCATCGCTAAGACATCATCAAAGCCTTTTTTAAGTTTGTCTTGTACGTGAATGTCAGAGGTAGCAATAAAGGTGTGAATACGGAAATGATCAATGCCTTTGAAAGCTTCATAGCAGGCATCAATATCTTTTTCTACACAGCGAGACAGACCACAGACAGTAGTCTCTTTTAAAGTTTGGGCAATGGTTCTGCAAGCTTCCATATCACCAGGAGATGAGATTGGGAAACCTGCTTCAATCACATCAACGCCTAATTGCTCAAGAGACATAGCAATTTGTAACTTTTGTCTTGGGCTTAAAGAGGCTTGCAAGGCCTGTTCACCATCACGCAAGGTAGTATCAAAAATTATGATGCGATTTTTATCTTGAGCCATTTTTTTATCTCTTCTAAAAAATAAAAAACCCCTTTAAGGGGCGTTAAAGTCAAGTCAAAGCCCCTAAGCTTTAAAGCTTAATAATAAGTGCCATGAAAGTAGGAGTCTTAAACTTGCCATTTGCAAAATCCTTAAAATTTGAAATTCAAAGTAAGTGTAAAACTCTTAAATTATGCAGTCAACGTGATTTTTCAAAATAAATTTAAAAATCTTTAAATTTTCTTTAAAATCAATGGTAAATGATTTCAAAATCTTTTATTTTTGCACTCTTTTGGGGAAGAGAAAATTTTACAAAATTAAGGCTTTTTGCAAAATTTTAGTTTTACAAAAAGCCCACGTTTTGCAAAGCCCTGATTTTTAGAGTTTTTTCTCTATAACCTCAAAACCACCTTTGCCATCTTTGACAAAGGTTAGGGTGTGATTAATACCTTCAGGGAAGTCTTCTTCATGATGGGAGACAAATAAAACTGCGGTATTGGAGTTTTGCATAATGTAGCTTATAAAGGATTTAACCTGTGCTCTGGCTTTGGCATCTAAGCCTTGTAGTGGCTCATCTAAAATAAGAAGCGGTGGATTTTTAACTAAGGCTCTGACAATTAAGATAAGACGCTGCTGACCAAAGGAGAGCTCTTTAAAAGATTTGGTTGCCTCATTATCAAGACCAATTAATTGAAGCCATTCATGGGCTACTTTTAACTCTTCATCACCTGGGACTTGATAAAGGCCAATGGAGTCAAAAAAGCCTGAGAGAATAACTTTAATCACAGATGCTGAGACGCGATAGTCAAGGTGTAAGGCTGAGCTTACAAAGCCCAAATACTGCTTGATATCCCAAATTGACTCACCTGAGCCTCGTTTCATACCAAAGACGGTAACGTCATTGGCATAAACTAAAGGATTATCCCCGGTAATTAAAGATAAAAGGGTGGATTTGCCCGCGCCATTAGGTCCGGTAATTAAATAGTGATCGCCTTTTTTAACTTTAAAATTAAAGTTTTTAAAAATTTCTCTATCATAGGTGATGTTGATATTTTTAAGATCAACTAAGACCTCTCCTGCAAGATCTTTTACCCTAAATTTAACTGGAGCTTGAGGCAGGGTTTTAATCTTTTCATCTTTAAGATCTAAGATTTGCTTTAAATCTGGATCTTCTTTCATGCTCTTAAAATCACCATACTTTTTAATCTCAAGCTTTTCAATAAGGCCTAAAGTTGTGGTGCACTTAGGGATTTCATCTTGGCGATTTACCATTAAAACCACTGGGGTTTTAAAGTTTTCATGAATAAAAGCGATGATCTCAAGTAAGGCCTCACGGGATTTAACATCTAAGGCATCAAAAGGCGCATCTAAAATTAAAAGATCTGGATTTTGGCATAAGGCTTTGGCAATTAAGACCTTACGACCTTCACCACCTGAGAGGGTACGAATGGGTCTTGAAAGTAAGTTTTGAAGGCGCAAAGCTTCAATTACCTGAGATGTCACTTCACTTTTTTCAATTAAATCACAGACACAAAAGCCTAATTCTTCTTTTTCATTGGCAGTATCGGTATTTCTAAAGTTAAAGTCATCTTCAAAAAGTTTTTGCTGATCTTCAAAAGAGACTAAAGCTGGTTTTAAATTTTTAGGAGCTACACCTTCAAGGAGATTACAACGTCCTGCAAGCGCATAAGCTAAAGTACTTTTACCACAACCGTTGCGACCTATGAGGACACATAACTCAGAGGGCCTTAAACTAAAGGATTTAATCCTGATTTTAAAATCGTTTTTTACTTGATATAGGGCATCTTGCCAAAGCAAAGTCTCAGTCATATAAACCTCGTTATTAAGAAGCTTTAGATTTTAGAACTAAAGTTGCCAAAATGCGCAAAAGTTGTGCGTTGGTGCACAAAGTTATAAGTTTGAGCTTTTTTAGTGCAAAAATCCTCAATTGCGGACAATCAAATAAAAAATGAGATCTAGGTTGAATTTCTTGAAAGAAAAACGATAAAAATGCTCTTTAACTTAATAAATTTCCTTAATTTGTTCTAAAGTTAAGTATGGGCAGTTGTCTTGATCTTGCACTCGGAGGGCCGTTTGTAAGAGAGAACATAAGGAAGAAAGGTGGGAGCTATGAACAACTACAAAGTACTAGTACTCTTAAAGCCGGGAGCAGAAGTCCAACCTGCAATTGAACGCGCCTCGGATTGTGCACGGTTTATGCCGGATGTAGAGGTTGCAGCTTGCCGCATTATTAATGAATATGATGAAATTACTAAGCCTTCATTAGAAAATCAGGCTCATCAGGAGCTTTTAGCAATTGCTAAAGCACATCCTAGTATTAAACATTTCACCCCAAGGGTTATTTTTAGCAAAAACGTCCCTGAGGCTTTTGTTAAAGAGGCTCATGATGGTAAGTATCAATTAGCAATTATCTCAGCTAATAAACGCAATACCATAAGAGATCTGTTTGCAAGCACAATTGATTTTTCCATCATGCGTAAAATTGAAGTACCACTTTTAGTAGTTAAAAATGTCGATGCTACTCAAAAGTTGGGACGTGCCATTTTACTTGCCATTGACTTTGAGGAAGAAGATCATCAAAAAGATTTAGATGAAGTGCTTTTCTATTCAGCTAAGGTCTTTGCCGATGAGTTTAATGGTGAATTGCATGTCGTAAATTGCGTCTCACCATTACACAGAGGCTTAATCTCAGGTAACACCTCCATGCCTCCGGTGTTTAGAAATACCGTAGGTGAAGTCTCAAGAAAAGATATGCACGATAAGCTCTTACAAGAGTATGCTACTAAGCATAATATTCCTTTAGAACATACTCATGTAGTGATAGGTAGAGTTGATGAGGAGATCCCACGTTTATGTGCCAAACTTGATGCACGTATGGTCTGTATGGGAACCTCAAATCGCAATGGCCTTTTAGCTTCTATTAATTCAAGTGCAAGTGAATTAGTCTTAGAGCAAATTAAAGGTGATCTTTTCATCGTCAATGACGTACAAAAGACCATTGAGGCTGAAAAAGCCCGTCTTGAGAGCAATAAATAGCTTATCTTGTAAATTTACCTCTTACAAAGTCCGCCTTAAGGCGGATTTTTCATTTAGACCCTTAAGTAAAGTTTGACCTTAAGTCTTAATAGGATTCTTGTCTGACAAGAATGACTTTGGCATAAAGCTTGAGGCTTCTTTATTTTATTAAAACATTTTTTCTTTATATATCAATAAGATTTGTGGGAGTTTTTGAAGAATAGGTGGGGAAAAACTTAAAAAACAAAAATCCGCACGCAAAAATGCGGATTTTTGTTATATGAGGTACAAAATTATTCGGTTACTATTTTACATTAAAAAGGAACTCAAAGAGATCCCCATCTTGAACAATATAATCTTTTCCTTCAGATCTAAGCTTACCGGCCTCTTTAGCACCAACCTCACCATTATATTTGATAAAATCATCATAAGCTATAGTTTGTGCACGAATAAAGCCTTTTTCAAAGTCTGAGTGGATTTTACCAGCTGCCTGAGGAGCGGTGGCACCTACTTTAACTGTCCAGGCTCTAACTTCCTTAGGACCTGCGGTAAAGAAGGTTTGAAGACCTAAAAGCTTATAGCCTGCACGGATCACACGGTTTAAACCTGGCTCTTCAAGACCCATGCTCTCCATAAACTCACGTCTCTCATCCTCTTCCATGGAAGCTAAATCAGCTTCAATGGCAGCAGATACTGGAACGGCAATTGAGCCTTCCTTTTGGGCATAGGCTTTGACTTCATCTAAATAAGGATTGTTTTCAAAACCATCTTCGCTGACGTTAGCAATGTACATGACAGGCTTTAAAGTTAAGAAGTTAAAGCCGCGCATGGCAAGTAAGTCTTCTTTAGTAAACTCAACTTGGCGCAACATCTTATCTTCTTCTAAAGCTTTTTTAGCCTTCTCAAGGGCAATAACTTGTGCTAAAGCCTCTTTATCACCACCAGTGCGAGCTCTTTTTTCAAGACGGGCAAGAGCCTTGTCACAAACCTCTAAGTCAGCAAGCGCAAGCTCGGTGTTGATAACTTCAATGTCATCAATAGGATTGACGCGACCTGAGACGTGAATGACGTTTTCATCGTCAAAGCAGCGTACTACGTGAGCTATGGCATCAGTTTCACGAATATTCATTAAAAACTGATTGCCCAAACCCTCACCTTTTGAAGCGCCTTTTACTAAACCTGCAATATCCACAAATTCCATGGCTGTAGGGACAATTTTGGCAGGTTTTACAATTTTGGCGATGGCATTAAGTCTCTCATCTGGTACTGGAACGATACCGGTGTTTGGCTCAATGGTGCAAAAAGGGAAATTCTCAGCGGCAATTCCCGCTTTAGTTAAGGCATTAAATAAAGTTGATTTGCCCACATTTGGTAAACCTACAATGCCGCAATTAAAACCCATAACTACTCCTTTGCAAATTTTGCAGTTTTAAAACCATTTATGACTTGCATTGCCTTGTCAGGACCTTGTTTAAAGAGGATCTGTATGCCTAAAAAGGCACCATCTAAAGCCTCATCAATTAAGGCGCGATCGTGAGGATCGGGACGGGAGAGCACATGACTTATCACCTCGCCTCGACCTTTGCCAATGCCAATTCTCAAGCGCCAGAAATTCTGGCTATTACCTAAAGCGGCACTTATGCTTTTAAGCCCATTGTGACCTGCAAGACCACCCCCAAATTTAAGTCTTATAGCACCTGGATTTAAATCCATTTCATCGTGTAAGACTAAAACTTGCTCTGGGGCGATGCGATAGAAAGTACATAAAGCTCCCACACAGCGACCTGATTCATTCATAAAGGTGGTAGGGAAGGCAAGACGCACGTCATGTCTTTCAATCGTACCTCGACCTACAAGGCCTGCAAATTTACTTTCTGGGACTAAATTAATCTTATAGGCATCAGCAATAAGATTTAGAAGATCAACGCCCATATTATGGCGAGTGTGATCGTATTTTGCCCCAACATTGCCAAGACCTACAATCAAGGCTAGATCTGCTTTATTATTTGCCATTAAAAAACCTATAACTTTTTAATTCCCTCAAGCTCACTTGAAGGTAGAGCTTGAAGTAAGCTTAAAGCTTTATCACCATTGGCGAAGGTATAATCGCCTTTTAAATCAACTAAGGGCTTTAAGACAAAAGCGCGAAGTTTAGCCCGTGGGTGGGGGAGAGTAAGTTTAGGATCATCTAAAATTAATTCTTGAAAATCAATAATATCAAGGTCTAAGGTGCGCGGACCATAGTGATTTTCAGATCTTACTCTAAAAAACTTTTGCTCAAGACCTTGTAGGGCCTCTAAAAGCTTAAGTGGAGATAAAGAGGTCTCAATCTCACAGAGGGCATTAATAAAATCGTTTTGCTCACTAAAACCCCAAGGCTTAGTTTGATAAAGCGCAGAGCGTGCAAGAAGTCTTACGCCCTCAAGCTTTGCAATTTCATTAAGGGCGTTTTCAATGGTTAAAAGGCTCTCCCCAAGGTTAGATCCTAGGGATATCAGTGCTTTTTGCATTACGGGTCCAAATTCATCGCAATACGCCAAGCACGGGCTTTGGCAAGTCGCTCTTGTCTATCTTGAGCGCTATCTTTGCTAAAGCTCTCACTTTTAGCTTTCTTCTCATTTTTGCTTTGCGCATCTTTCTTAAACGCATTCATTGCATCACGCTTTTGCTGACGCTTTTCATTGCGTTTGGCAATTTTCTTTTGGCGCAAAGTCTCAGCCTTTAAAGCACTTTCATCATAGTATGGCTTATAAAATTCCACATAAGGCTCAAGGGAAGGCTCAAAGTGGGCTCTTAATTTTAATAAGTCATAAGAGGCTCTAAAGCGGGAGTTAGAGGTGATTTTCTCTAATTCCTCTTGAGTGATAAAGGGACTAAAAAGTGAGAAATATAAGACATACAAAGAGCTTATATCATAGTAAATGGCAGATGGAATATCAGTTGCGGCATTTTGGGTATTTAATACCTGTTGTGCCGTTTGCACCACTAATTCCTCAGGATAGGTGATACTACCTAAACTGGCACTTTGTTGCTCTAAAATGCTTCTGACCTTAGTAAATAATAAGACTGCATACAAGAAATAGGGCTTATTCATTTGCCCACGTGCAGTTCTTGCATCAGAGGATTCTAAAGCATAGGAGACAAAGTCATGAAATTCACTGTCAGTTACAACACTTCTTTGTCCTGGCATTAAAAGACGTAAGAGATCATAGTCGATAAGCTCATTTAAGGAGGCCTGCCCATGACCTGAGAGGAAGAGCTTGTTTACTTCCTCAAACATACGTGCATTAGAGATATTAATTAAAAGTGACTTTTGCTTGGCAATTGGATCTTCAGTACGCTTGGAAAGTTTAAAGCCCAATTTTGCTTTAAAGCGAATGGCTCTTATGATACGCACAGGATCTTCTGCATAACGTACTTCAGGATCGCCTATGATATCAATAATGCCATGTTTTAGATCGTATAAACCACCATGGAAGTCAGTTAAAGTGCCATCTTTTGGATCATAGTAGATAGCATTAATGGTGAAATCGCGACGATTGCAATCCTCATCAATATCCTGACCATAGGAATTATCTCTAACTAACATGCCATGTCCGTCAGAGACGGTAGTACCGCGGCGGCTTTTAGTTTGTTCGTTGCTTCTGAAGGTAGTAACTTCAATGATTTCATTGCCATAGAGCACATGTACAATTTTAAAGCGACGACCTATGATACGCGAGGAGGAGAAAATATTGTGTACTTTCTCAGGAGTGGCATTAGTTGCAATATCAAAATCTTTAGGCTTGATCCCAAGTAAGAGATCACGAATGCAACCACCAACTAGGTAGGCACTAAACCCATGTTTTTGTAAAACGTCACAAGTTTTTAAGGCAGCTTTTGAAAAATTTGAGTTAGTGATCGGATGTTGATCCGATGTTAAGACCAATTTTGATTGGCCTTGCTTTTTTACTAAAGCCTTGTGCTGCTTCAATAATTCATCAAGGCTAGAATCTAACAGAGAAATTTTGTGTATCCTCGTATGTTGTATCGCAAAAAATCCTAGGCATTATAGCACTTATGGCCTTTTTCACTAAGTGCATTTTGTTAAGACGTGCCAAGATTTGCGATTTTTTGGCTAACTTTGGGGATTTTAGCTTCTAAAAATTGCTCAAGAGCACAAGCTAAAATTACCTCAGGTTTATCTTTAACCTGTAAAGTGTCGGTATTTTGCCCTAAAAACTTGAGGGCTTTAAGTAAAGCTTCTTGAGCTGACATCTCATCTAACACCGCTTTAGCATGATTTTGCTTGGATAATTTAAGCCCGTTTTCCTCTAAAGCAAGCGGTAAGTGAAAATAAGCTTGCGCTTTGAAATTAAGGGCATGAATTAGGGCAATTTGCAAAGGGGTGGTTTCAATAAGATCAGATCCTCGCACGATCTCAGTTATCCCCATCAGCTCATCATCTAAAACACAAGCAAAATTATAGGAGATAAGACCATCACTTCTTTTTAAAGTAAGATTATCTTGAAGGCTGTGCTTTAAAGTAATTGTGCCTAGGTGATTGTCATAAAAGTAAGGCTTGGCATTTAGAGCAATTTTAAGGGCTCCATCTTTAAAATTTTGGCCTTCACAGCTACAGGCTTTTACTTTTAAAGAGGCTCTTGTGCAATGACAGTAAAAGCACTTTTTACTTTCAACAAGTGCTTTTAATTTTGCCTCATAAAAATCAAGATGCTCACTTTGTATATAAGGCTTGTCATCAAAGCTAAAGCCTAAGATTTTAAGATCTTCGATAATAGATTGAGTGTATTCTTTTTTGCAACGGGGAAAATCAAGATCTTCAAGGCGCAGATAAATCTTTCCACCCATAGATCTTGCGCGCAAATAAGCACCTACGGCTGCCACTAAGGAGCCGAAGTGTAGACGACCAGAGGGGGTGGGGGCAAAACGTGTTGCGTACACTAAACCTACCTGTCAGGTTGGCCTGACAGGTTTTTAAAAGGTTAAAGCTTAAAGGTTAATTAGCCTTCAAGTTGCTTTTCTTTAATTTCAGCTAAAGCCTTGCAATCTACACAAAGATCAGCAGTAGGTCTTGCCTCTAAGCGCTTGATGCCAATTTCATCACCGCATTGCTCGCAGTAACCAAACTCATCTTGATCAAGCTTGCGTAAGGTCTTCTCAATCTTCTTGATTAATTTACGCTCACGATCGCGGGCACGAAGCTCAAGGGCAAACTCTTCTTCTTGAGAAGCACGATCGACAGGATCTGGGAAATTAGCAGCTTCGCTTTTCATATGATCTACAGTGCGATCTACCTCAGAACGTAACTGATCACGCCAGGCGGTAAGAATAGTTCTAAAGTGCTCTTTTTGAGCCTCATTCATGTATTCTTCACCTGGTTTTTCCTGATAAGGTTTAACACCTGCGATAGCAAGTGGGCCCATGGATTCAAGATCAGAGAAAGATTGACTTGCCTCTTGAGGAGCAGGATTGTTCTTCGTAGTAGCCATAATGTTGTCCTTTCTGTATCTATCCTTATAAAAGATTACGTTGTCTTATATTGAGGCGAGATTATTGCGTATTTTTAAGCACATATCAACAAATCTTTTGTAAAGTGTGAGCTGTTTTGATAAATGAAGAGATCTTTTATAAATTAATTTGAAGGAAGGCTAATTTTTAAAAATTAATTCTTAACGGATGTTTTGTTATAATTTCCAAGTTTAGAAGATTTGTGAAACCTAAAAGATTTAAAAATGACCAACAAACGTTCCGATGATGATTTAAATTTGGGCAATGATCCATTAGAGATCCTCGCTTTTTCGCCAAAAGATGATGACGATGTGCCTTTTAATTTAAAAAATAAAAAAGTTAAAGAAAGTAAAAGAAAGGATGAAGGAAAAGCTTCAGATGAGGCGATGGCCTCTTTTTCCCAAGATATTTTAAAAGAGCGTCAGGAAGAAAAGGAAGATTTAGGGGCTACTTTGTCACAGGCTAAGTCTTTACAAGATAAAAAGAGTAAAGACAAAGAGGGCAAAGAGGAAAGCTTAAGTACTCAAGAAAGTAAAGCACCACAAGAGCTAGATAAGATTTCTACTCCACAAGAAAGTCAAGCTCAAGAATTCTTAAATCAGAGGGATAGTTCTCAGGAAGAGGCAGAAGAGAAAGGCTTAAAGAAAGATTTTGATAAGGAAAGTTCCTTACAAGACCCACAAGATCTACAAGAGAGTTTAGATAAAAAAGAGCCCAAAAAAGAGCCCCCTAAAAGTTGGTTTGCAAGACTTCGCCATAAGCTTTCCGTGTTTGCCCTAAAACTTACCATCGTCGGAGTTATTATCCTAGGCGGCTTTTTTATCTATTTTGATGCGGTGGTGATGGAAGAGTTTGAGGTGGATGATAAGTGGGTATTACCTGCGGTAGTCTACTCAAGGCCTTTGGAGCTTTATCCAGAGCAGAGGCTTTCTTTTAAGCAAATGTGCTATGAGCTTGAGCTTTTAAAATATCGCAAAACTTCAACGCCAAAAAGACCTGGTGAGTATGCGTTAAATGAAAAAACCTCACGCATTGTGGTGATTAAAAGACCTTTTAGCTTCCCTGATGGTGAGGAAGATAGATTATCTTTATTAGTTGAGTTTGATGGAAATCGTATCTCACGCTTAATTAATGCTGACACCATGGAAGAGCTTTCCTATGTGCGCATGGATCCAGTGCTTTTAGATAGAATCAATCGTATCGATCCTAAGGAAGATAGAATTTTTATTACCTTAGATGAAGTGCCGCAAAGTTTAATTACCACTTTACTTGAGATTGAAGATAGAAGATTCTACTCTCACATAGGTATTAATGTCTTTGCCATCGCCCGCGCCTTTGTGCGCAATTTTATGGCAGGGCGCGTTGTGGAAGGTGGCAGTACCATCACCCAACAATTGGTGAAAAACTACTTTTTAACCTCCGAAAAAAGCTATACCCGCAAGTTCAAAGAGCTCATCATGGCCATGATCATGGATCATCGCTACACCAAAGATCAGATCTTAGAAGCCTATATGAATGAAATTTACTTGGGGCAAAATGGCAATGCGGGAATTTATGGCTTTGGTTTGGCCTCCTACTTCTATTTTGGCGTGCCGGTGTCTGAATTATCTTTAGATCAGATGGCCCTTTTAGTAGGTTTAATTAAAGGACCTTCTTATTATGATCCGTGGCGTCATCCTGAAAATGCGCTAGAGCGGCGCAATACGGTTTTAGGAGTTCTAAGAAATCAAGGGCATATAAGTGAAGCTGAATTTTCACAATATGCAGCCCGTCCTTTAAATGTGATCCCACGAGGCTCTATGAACTATAGTAAGACGCCTGCTTTCATGGGACTTTTAAAGTATGAGATCTCCTCACGCTTTGGACCTGATTTCCTCTCAGGTAATGGCATTCGCATCTTTACAAGCTTAGATCCTCAATCACAAGCAGCCGCTGAAAAGGCTGTGGCCACCGAGCTTGATGCCATTGAAAAAAGCCGTAAGTTAGAAGGTTTAGAGGCTGCGATGTTAGTAAGCTCCTGGCGCACGGCTGAAGTTTCAGCAGTGGTGGGAAGTCGCACGCCAAAATACGATGGCTTTAATCGCGTGATTGAAGGTCGCCGTCAAATTGGCTCTTTGGCAAAGCCCTTTGTCTATTTAACAGCTTTCAATCGTGGCTATCATTTAGGATCAATTGTCGAAGATAAAGCAGTTACAGTACGTTTAGCAGATGGTAAACTTTGGTCGCCTAAAAATGATGATAAGAAATTTAGAGGTCCAATTACGGTATTAAGTGCCATGGCGCGCTCTTTGAATGTACCAACCGTGAGAATTGGTATGAGTGTAGGCCTTGCTAATGTCGTGGAGACCTTTAAAAAGGTGGGTGTTGACAGGGATATTCCACTATATCCTTCCTTGCTTTTAGGTACTTTAGAGTGTACGCCATATGAGTTAAATGCCATGTATGCTTCCTTGGCAACTGATGGTGTCTATCAAAACTTAACTACTTTGCGCACGGTGGTAAAAAACGGTGAGATTGTCTATGACAGGACAGCTATGGCAGGGGAGAGAACTTTAGATCCTAAAGATACCTATCTTACCTTATATGCGATGACTGAGGTTACACACAGTGGTACCGGAAGGCGCTTACAAGCTTCATTCCCAGGAGTAAAGATTGCCTCAAAGACTGGTACTACCAATGACAGTCGTGACACTTGGGCCATTGGTATGGACTCAGATGAATTAGTGACCACCTGGGTGGGCTTTGATGTCTTCAAACCTACAGGGCTTTATGGATCATCAGGTCCTCTGCGTGTTTATTCAGCCTATCTTAAAGAGCGTGGGGTAAATTCTTTGGAATTAACCCGCCCAGAAGGCATTAAGTTTGTAAACTTTGATAAACAAGGTGAGATTGTGCAGGATAAATGTCAGGAAGAGGGCTTGTCCTTATTCCCGGTGCGTGAGGATAAGATTGCGAGGATCCGCCCGTGCTATAACTTAGATCTGCCATATAACAGTGCAGGCTTTGCGCCAACTAGTACTCAGGAAAATACTTATGAGTCCCAAGGTACAGGTGAGGATTTACGTCCAGCTCCTGCACCAGCACCAGCTCCTGCACCTTCAAATAACTCAAATTCCGTTAACGATTTTGAGCGCATGTTGTTGGGGCTTTAGGCTTTAAGGTTAATGGCGCGAGTGCCATCGCGCCTTCTCCAAGTTTTTGGGGTTTTACCTTGCAGGATATAGCTGAAAGCTAAAATTGTGGCAATCACTCCAAAAAGCTGGCTTGGCACTTCCTCACCTTCTTTTAAAGATTTAAGCTCCCGCAAAAGCTTTTCATCTTGATGAATGTAAAGACCTAATTCCTCTGCCATCTCCACAATTGCCTGAGCTCTTTCAAAATCACCTTTAGCCGCCACAAAAGGGGCGCTTTTAGGATTGTCTTCATCATAGGATAAAGCGACAGCCTCAGTAACATTTTTATAGCGACGATCCATAATTACACCTCAAGATCTAAGCCTGATTCTTTTCTAATTGGACCCTTTAGATTTTCTTTAAAGGTAATAGGCGCTTGTCTTAATAGCGATAAGCGCGTGGTAACTCCAATTTCTTGTAAACGCTCTTTTAAAAGTGGCAACATGGCCTGAGTTAGATCTAAAACCTCCTTAGATGGTGAGGTAAAGCGCAATTTTATACTTGGAAATTGAGCTTGCGCTTGAATTTCCAAGGGGCCCAAATCTTTTAAATCAAAGCAAAATTGCAAATGCCACGTTTTATTTGGATCATCCTCATCGCGCTTTAAAAACAAAGCCCCGTCATGTCCTTCATCGTACATCGGAGGCATGGGAATAAACCTTGGGATAGGGAGGTTGCCAATAGCCTGACATTCTTCTTTGAGCCTATCGACTTGGGCAATCGTGCTATCAAGTAAACTTGTAGTAGTTTTAGGATCGACTCTTACTTTTTTGGAGCTTATAACCTCTGATCTTAAACTTTCAGGATCTTTGATTTTATTTTTAAGAAAGCTTCCTATTTCCTTGCCTAATTGCTCAAATCTAATGCAAAGGAGCATAAAAGCCCATTGATGCAAAGCAATAGCCAATGGTGAGGAAGGGGAGAGAGGTCCTGTGACAAAGCTTAAGTATTGATTTACAGTGTGAAGATTATTAACCGGATTTTTTAACTCATTAATTAAACTTTGGGCCTTTTCTTTTAAATACGGATCTTCAACTTCTACGGCCACTTTATTTAAGGAGCTTAGAAGATCAGAAAAGGCCGTAAGATTGGGCTTAATCGGCCCATTATTTGGGGTAGAGGGTGCCACCACCCCACTTTGAGGGTGGCTTTCGTTACTTAGCGAAAAAAAGAGGCAAGCCTTGAGAAGAAGCCTGGTTTAACCTCATTTTCACTTAAGGTTTCATCGCTTACTTGGGCAGCCTGACCAGTTGGCGCTTTAATCTCCTCTTCTAAAGTGCTCTCATCGGCAAGTGGGGTCTTAATCCCTTGTAGGGTATCATCATCTTCAAGATCGTCACTAGGTTTTACGCTCATTAAGCTTGCCACGTCTTGAGGATTGATCTTAATTTCAGACCCTTTACTCTCCTTTGGTGCAGGATTTTGTTGAAGTTCTTCTGCATCTACTTCGCTTGCACTTTGTTTTTGCGCAATATTTTGATAAAGCTTAGAAAACTCTTCAGCACTACCACTTTCAAGCGGATCATCAATGTCTAAGTTGACATTTAAATGAGGATTAGTGGGGCGATTTAACTCAAAAGTATCCTCATTGTTATCAAGACTTACTAATTCTTGATTTTGCTTTGAGGCTTGAGCTAAAGAGGCCATTAAATGTGCTTGCTCATCGCTTACATTTAACTCCTCATTGGCACTTTCATCTTGGGTGTCATTAGGATTTGCAACCGAAAGATTAAGATCTGGGTTTAGATTTGGGATCTTAAACTCTACATGATCATTCTCTAAGCTTTCCTCTTGAGTACTTTGAGCAGTTGTGGTTGCAGAATTTTTTTGCGCCTCACTCTCACTTACCTTATCTTTAGTATTTTGAGTTTGAATAGTTTCAAGCTCTTGGGCTTTTTGCGCTTGCTGTTCTTTAAACTCTACGCGCTCTTCTTTATTTTCAAGCTTAGTTTGAGTTTGGAGCTTATCTTGAACTTGTATCTCTTGGGTCTTTACAAGCTCATCTTGCACTTGAGCCTGATTTAAAGCCACACTTTGTGCTTCCTCTTGAGCTTGCAATAAAGCTTTATCATAAGCCTTATTTTGAAGACTCTCCTCTTTTACTTGAGCCTCATCTGCAAGGGCTTGTTTTGAGGCCTCTTGAGATGCTTTCTTGGCACTTTCTGCTATCTCTTGGGCTTTAAGTTTTTGCTCTTTTAAAGTTTCACTGTAAAGCTTTTGCTCTTGAGCTGAAGTCTCAGGCTGTTTAGGCTGATTTTCAACTTGAGCTTTGCTCTCTTGAGTTTGAGCAGGGGCTTGAGGTTTAGCATCAGAAACTTCAGGCTTTACAATTTCTTTAGCTTCACTTGCCACTGCATTCTTTTCTAAACTTACAGGTCTTGGTTCCTCAAGCTTTTGTTTAAAGCTTTGAGCTTTATCTTGTAAGTTTTTAAAGCTTAAATCCTCTTTTTGCTCCTCTAAGCTTGATTGAATCTCACGTTGACTCTTATAAGCTATATTTGCTTCTTGGTCTGAGGCCTTTGTTTCATCAGCTTTTATAACCTCAAATTCATCTTTTAAAGCCTCATCTTGAGAGCTTAAAGTAAGCTCTTTGTTTGAAACTTGCTTTATACCATCTTGCTCTAAGGCAGGCTTATTTTCATTAAGCTCTTTGCTATCAAGCTTTAAAGCAGTATCAATTTTGATTTCATCTGCAGTATCCGAGATCTTAGCTTGACCTACATAGCGATATAAACGCTCTTCAAGTGAGTTTTCACTGCTGTCAAAATTAAGATCATCAAAAGGTGCCGTAGGATTTGCAGGAGCCTTGGGGGCTTTTTCAGTTACTGCACTGTCATTTAAAGTAGCACTTTGTGGGGCAAATTGTGCCTTATCTGTTGGAGCTTTAAGATCAAGATTAGTCTCTTGTGGATAAGATACGTCCCCATCTTGAGTAAAGACGGTACTTTGTTGCTGACTCTTATCTAAAAGCTCTTGAGTAATGCTCTCTTGAGGGGCTTTAAGCTCAAAATTTTCACTGTCACTTTGAGCTTGTAAGTTAAGGTAAGCACTTTGTGGCTTTTGCTCAAAAACAATCTCTTGAGAGCCTTCTTGAGGATTTTTTAAAGGCTCTTGAGTTTGATTTAGATTTACTTGTGAGTAAAGCTTAGGATCTCTTGTCTGAACTTGAGCCTCTTCTTTAGCTTGAAGCTTTAAAGAGGGGCTGCTTAGGTTTTCTTTAAGTGCAAGATCGTCTGACACTTGAGCTTGCACGAAAGGCTCAAGAGTTTGGGATGCTTTTGTCTCTTGAGGGATGTGCTCGGTCACTTTAAGTGCTGAGTTGGCCGCTTGTTTTAGCGCATCAATAGTGCTTTTGGCCATAGCACCTGCCTCTTGAATGCGCTGATACCAAGCCTCAGCTTGAGCTTTAAGCTCTTTTTGAGTTTGAAGTTGAGCATTTACCGTCTCTTTAGCAGATTGCAAGGCTTCAGCCTGAACTTTGGCAAGCTCAGCTTTAAGTTTTAAAAGCTCATCCTGGGTTTTTAAAAGCTCTTGTTTGGAGGCTTCAATCTCTAAGGATTGAGTCACATCATTTTGCGCTTTAGGTGGCATGGAGGCCTGAACTAAAGGATTTTGAGCTAAAGCTGCCACAGAGCTTCTTGGAATGCGCAATGTTGATTGATGATAATTGCGTGAGCCATCACCTTGCGGGATACTCTCATCAATAGGGGGCATGGTGGCAGGATCGGGTAATTGTCCTTCTTGAACCATGCGCTGTCTTTCGCGCGTAAATTGCATTTGAAGTTTGGCAGCGCGTGCTGAAAGCTCAGCTAAGCTCATGCGTGAGCCTTCAACATTAGTTTTATCCTTAGGATCATCAATATAAGAGCGCGCATCAGGATCGGCACTTAAATTTAAGGCATTTTTATTAAAAGTATTCTCATCATTTACCGCAAAAGACTCCTCGGCAGTTTCAACTGTAGGATCAGGAGCGCCTGGGTAGAGATTGCGCGTTTTAGCCATTTGTGAGGCATTGTAAATGACTTCGCGAATTCTTTGAGAATTGCGATTGTCTTTGCCATCTATTCCTTGGGCATTTTTCTTGAAGATATCAAGATAGGTTGAATCCTCAGGGAATTCCTCAAGTGCCTTTTTTAAATACTCCGTCATAACTTGCGCAGTACTCATCTTAGAGCGCTTAAGCTCAAGGTTTAAATCTTCATCTTGAGGATTTTGCGTGTTTTGAGTAGAAGCTTTCTGGGAAGTATTTTCCTCACTTGACTCTTGCAAAGTTGCTAAAACTTTAGGTTGATTGCTTTCAATATAGGCCAAAGATGCATTTAAAATTCGCCCTGAGGCTAAAGTGGCACGACCTTGCGGGCGGGAGTCACTAATATAGACTTTCTTTAAGCTCAAATCACGCTCAAGTCCTGCACCAATGGCATCTTTATCTGCAAGAGTGACTAAACTTTCAAGCACGGCACGGGAAAGAAGAGGGCCTGTTGAGTCTTCTTTGATGGCTTTTGGCAAATTATCAAAAGAGTTTTTAAGTGAGTCTTGGGCGTCACGTGATCTAATGAGGCGATTTGGCGATGATAAAGCTTGGGCTACACGCTCTTGTAATTTAACATCACGAGAGATGACATCATAAGAGAGCTTTTGTAAGCTTTGAGCGTCCTCACCTTGGGCTAAGTTATCACTTTGTCCTTTTAAAAGATGATCTAAGGCAGTGTTGAGCTTGCCTAAAGTGCGATTTAAGGATTCATTGACCATGCCTTGTTGCGAGGAGAGAACCTCAATTAAAGATGAGGTAGCATGACGATTGAAGCGTGCACTTTCAGGGGCATTCTTTTGAGCCTCTTGCTGACGCTTTTCATCTAACTTAATATCATTAGTAGTTTGAAGCTTAATCTCACTCATTTTTATTTTTTTCTGCCAAAAACACCACAACCCAAGCTAATTGTAGCTTAAGCTTGGACAAAAAAGATACTTAACATGCACGGATTGCGGAAAAGATCTTTATCTTACCTTTTATTTTCGGCTAAAAGACGCGATTTTAAAGCTTATGCTTTAAGAAAAGATCTTTAATTTTTGACGATATTTTTGTTTAGCACGTCAACTAAAGAAAGACGCGCGATGTTTCGTACTTTCTCATTGCCGCAAAACACTAAGGCAAAGCGAGCAATTTTCGCTAAATTGCCTGCGTGATTGCCATAATCACGGCTCTTTATCTTAGCTATCGCCTCCTGAAGTTTGGTATCTAAGATGGCAGGATCTGCGCTTTGTTCGTATTTGTACTCAAAAACCAAAGTAATATTGCTTTGAGGCAAGTTAACTTCAGCATCTGCTCTTCCCAAGTTTTCACTCACCTCACAGTGTGGTGCTAAACCTGCTCCTATTAAATAAAAAGCCAATAACCCTGAAACTATACTCTCATTGACGACAGGATAGTGCTGATATGGAAGAGTTGCAAAAAGACTGCTAAAAAGTTGCTTAATCTTGTTTGCATCTAAGCTTGCAAGTACCTGTTGTGCTTTTGCTGCATAATCAGGACCCATAAGTTGCGGGGTATTGTTGTCAGAAGTTGCGTACAAACGCTCAGCTAAAAAGGTAGCAAAAGCGATCCGGGTTTCTTGATTAGTAAGCCTTAAAGAGATTTTTCCGCCGTTTAAAAAAGGACGAGTTAGAGTTAAGTATCCCGTCTGGTAAAAAAGAGCATAATGATTTGATTCTTGTGGAGAAAATAAACCTGCTTCCATAAATTCAGCAAAGCTTAATTTAAACTCACCTGATGCAAGTGTAGGCCAAAGTTTAGGTAAATTTAGGCGCTTAATAGTATTTTTAAGTAGAGAGGGCATTAACACGCTTCTTTCTGCCATCCAATATGGTTGCAGTAGCGCATCTTCATCACTGAAAAAGCGTAAAACTGACCAGGTAGAAAAAACTTTGTTGCTTTGTTTTTGATCAAAACAAAAGCCGTCATACCAAAGTGCTAGATCATCTAGAAAATGCTCAATTTGCTCAGAGGTTACAGTATCTAGAGTACAGTGAGAGTTTTTTGCTGTAGCGAAAAGCAAATGGTTCTTAAAATATTGCTTAAGTTCTTGGTGTGTGAAACCGCAACAGGTGGCAAAATTGTGGTCAAAAGAAATGTCAGAGAAGTTACTTACCGCAGTACTAAGCTTTAGACTTTGCAGTGGTGTAATCCCAACTGCAAAAATACAACGAAATTTTTCTTGAGAACTTTTAATGACGCTATAAAAATTTTGCATCCAAAGTGTTGTTTGTTGTAGCTTATCTTGATTATTTAGACAGGCTAGAAATGGGGCATCATACTCATCAATAAGTAGCACAAGCTTGTGCTTTGGAAGTTTTAAAAGAAGATCTTGGAATTTAGAATTAAGACTTAGTGCCTCTTTACATAAAGTAAGATGATGTTCTTGGGCAAAAGCATCAAGCTCATCCAGAAGGTTAAGCTCAAAGTCTTTTATGCTTGAGCATTGTTCATTAAGATCACGAAAATCAAGCTGTAGTACGAGATATTCTTCAGGATCAGTCCACAAATTTTCAATAGCAAGGCCTTTAAAACACGATTCGTGAAGTTTGCCTGTATCGGGGTCTATAAAAGGTTTCACACCATGTAAAAAAAGCTCTTTTAGGGTAGAGAGTAAAGTGCTTTTGCCAAAACGGCGCGGGCGAGTAAGAACACGAGGTTGATCGTTTATTGCAAGATTGTAGACAAATTTTGTCTTGTCAACATAGATGGCATTTTTCATGCGCAGATTAAAAAAAGATGAGTCAGCAATTGGCAGTTTGTTGAGCAAATTTTTAAAGTCTTGCAAAAAGTCATCCCCTATATGATTGCAAAACTTAGTTTAAGTTAAGATTTAAGCTTAGTAAAAGCTTTGCTATAAGTCTATTAATCCTTTGTTATTGTTTGAGTCAGTATAACTCTTAAAGGGCGTTTTAAGAAATCGGTTTTTGAGTTTTGATCCATTCTTTGATCCTTGCTTTTTGAGCCGCGTCAATTTTGTCGCTTTTAAGGGCTATATTTAAATATTCTAAAATTATCTTTTGCTCTTTTTGTCTTGGTGTCCACTCATCAAGGGTAATATTTCTTGGGATACCTTGCTTAGTAAAAAACAAAACCATATCAGCAATAGCACGTGCATACGTGGCAACGTATACCTTCGACCCTTCAAAGGTTAAACCTTGACTTTTTACAAGCTCAGATCTTTCTAGAATTCCCTTTTTTCCTAAAATAGAATTTGTATTGCACTCTTCACCCTCACCGCAAAGAAAATTTAGTTTATCTTTAATTTTTTCGTAATCATTTTCATAGCCAGGCCAAAAAAAGGTGTCGAAAAAATGCCAATCTCCACCAAAATTGCTGGTGTGAATATTTAAAGCTACTGTGCGACTTATGTAGTGTTTAATGGACGTCTTAGGCAATTTGATGTATTGAGGTTTTTCAGTAAAATCAATATTGGCAAGCCAGTCATCATTTATGATCTCATAGAGAAACTTATAATTTGGTTCTTTTTCTTTTGAAGATTTTTTAATTTTAGATTTGTCCATAGTAAGTCTCATCCCCTATAACACTTGATATACAAACCAAGCTTATTTACCCTTTAGCTCGCTGAGACTGTTAGGAATTTTAAGATGCTTTTTTAGATACCTTGCCTTATCTATATAAGGCACTTTATTTGGACAGTTCTTTCTTCACAGTTTATACAGTGGCGCCCCCAGCAGGAATCGAACCTGCAACTAGCCCTTAGGAGGGGCTTGTTATATCCATTTAACTATGGGGACTTAACCGTCAGCTAAACTGACGGTCAAAAATTATAGCAATTTTGTTACTTTTTTGCAAAAAGCTATTGCAAGGTCACAATGTCATCGGCTGAAACATTTAATAAGTGATTACCACCAGATGGCATTAAACGCGCAGAGTGTGAATAAACATCAGTTACCTTATATAAAGCACCTGAAGGTTGAGCACTTTGATAAATTTTGCCTTGACGATCTGGATACTCTGAGAAGTGAGTTAAAGAAAACTCTTGGCCTTTTTTAACTCCAGAGCTTTGTCCAACACTAATTAAGATGCTATCGCCACGAGTATCAATAACTCTGGCACTTGGTGCCAAGCATTGCATGGAAGTTACAATATCTTCTGCGGCAAAGGAGGCAAGCTCAAGTAATCTTTGACCATAGGATGAGGATAAGAAGCGCTCAGATCTAATATCAACATAATCGCCTTGTTTGTAGTCCCAATCACTTTCACCCTCATAGTGGCGTCTTAAGACTACTCTACCTGACATGGCATCATAGACGGAGACTGCAAAATCAATGCGTCTTGTTTTGGAGTAAAAAAGCTTATCAATAGGAGATGGTCCTGCATCGGAGGCGGCAAGAGAGCGGATGGTACCTGTAATAACATATTGCACATTTTCTTGGCGTGAGAGGGCATCAAGACTTCTTATTTCATCATAGGATAAAGAGGAGTTGTTGTCGCGAAAGAAGTTAAGTTCACGCTCAGGTTGCAGGAGAATGGCCGCAGATGATCCGATACGATCAAAAATCATATGGGATAATTCAATTGGCATACTCTCAAGGCCTTGAGCACCACCATAGGTTAAATTATCTTCAAAGCGGAAAGTAACCGGTAGGACTGATTTTTTAACTTTTCCTATAGTGCAACGGGAGATATTTTCATCATCAATATAAACGCGCACCCGAACTTGTACAGCATTTAAAGTGCGTTGCTCTTCAAGGACGGTTACTTTTTTAACTGGGTAGTCAGAGTTAATCTCCATGGACTCTGAAGATAAAGTGCCGTTTTCATAGTTTTGATAGACTTTAATATTAGCCCCTGCCTCAAGTAAGGTATTGCGCACAGCATCATTGACGGCAGCTTTTCTTGCCCCATCAACATCATTGTCCAAAACCGCAGCGCGGCCAAAAGCCTCATACCAGGCAGCCTCACTTGAAAGAGGAATGAGTAATCCTAAACTTAGAAGAAACAAAGTCCGTTTAAAAAAAGACGAAAAAGTGAACATAATTACATCTCCACGCTTAACCTGGCACATACCTTGCAAAAATCGTGACAATATGCGAAATAAAGTAGAAAGGTGCCAAAATTTTATGCTCTTTTCTAAATTATAAGAACAAAAGAGGCTCAGGATGAGAATTAATGTACTGAAAACCTTGATTTTAGCAAGTTTGGTGACGCTTGCAGGTTGTGCGGCAGATCCTGCCCCTTACGGCAAAGTTTATAACTTGCAAGGAATGGAAATAAGTAAAGTCTCTCATGAGATGGCAGATGAGCTTTACCATCATCTTTATGTCAGAAAGGCTTTAGAACAAGGTCATTTACTTGATTTAAAACGTGGCAGAGATATTGATGATCTAGTCTTGCCAGACGTTGCAATTACCTCTTTTGTCGATACCGATACCTATGAAAATGCAGGACATTTAGGCCGTGTTTTGGCTGAAATGTTCACTCACGAGTTAAGCTCTCGCGGCATTGGGGTTTTTGAGTATAAGTTAACTGGCAGTATGCAAGTCACTCAAGATGGTGAGTACATTTATTCGCGTGATTATAGACAGATCTTACAAGAAGCCTCAATTTCCAATGTCTTAAGTGGAACTATCTCACGCAATGAGCAAGGTGTGGTTTTAGTTGCAAGAATTGTAGATGTGGAAAATCACATTGTGCAGTCAACAGCCACCGGTTTTATTCCATATGATCTTTTACCTTATTGCTATAGAACCAAGGAAAAACAATGCTCTCTTGGGGATATTGAAGCATATTTGACTCCAAGTGAAGTAGATGAAAAAGCCTCACGGGCTAAAGTACAACAAGAGATCCGTGAAGGTAAATATCAAGATTTCACCACCACTTCAACTGCTGTCGCTCCTAAAAATCAGAATTTAACGGGTTCTGATATTCAAAAAAGTGACGTCGTAAGACCTGTTGCCTCCCGTGGCAATGTCAATTCTGACAATGTTCATGATGAAGATCCAATGATTCATGAGGCGGGATCTTACTTGCAAGGCAATCGTCTATCTCGCGATGTGGTAGATCAAAGCCAATATTTAAGAATGGATGATATTAACTTGCTTTAGGAGGGAACATGCGAAAGTTAAATTTAGCGCTGCTTGCTTTTTTAGCTTTAAGCGTAGCAGGTTGTGGAACCAATTTTTTGACATCTACTACCTTAAGTAAGAATTTGTATTACACCGATACTGGGGTGAATGAGCCGGATGAATTTCCAATTTTACGTGCTTCAGGCTATGCAGTGGTAAGTCGTCAAAAGGGTCCTTCTGAGACTGAAAAACAAATTCAAGCCATGAGAGCTTCAAAGATTGAGGCTTATCGTGAGCTTGCCGAGCAGCTTTACGGCTTAAGAATAAAAGGATCAACAGTGCTAATTGATACTAAAGAAAGATCAGACTCGGTCACCACGAAGATCGATGCGATTGTGCAGGGTGCTCGAGTTATAAGACAGTATCCATTAGCAGATGCATATGTCACAGAGTTAGAGCTTGACACTCAAGTGGTCTTTAATCTCTATGACATGCGTGGAGCTTTTTAAGGGGAGAGAATTATGCTTAAGAAATTTGAAAAAAAGCCGGTTTCTAATAATCAAATAAGACCGCTTATTGAGTATTTAAAAGATCAAAACCTGCTTTTAGACGAGGTAGGTAAGATCCTTTATAAAGAGCATAATGCTCTAAAAGGCCGTGATACTGAGTTAATTACTGCTCTTGCCTCAAAGAAAGCTGAAATTATGGGCAAGATTGCAGGTAATGATCAAAAAATTCGTCTACACCCAGATAAAAAGCGCCTTGAGGCTGATTACTTGCCACAAGTTGAAGTGATTAAAATTAAGCTTATTGAGTGCAAGAGACGCAATGAGGTTAATGGTAAGTTAATTCGCTACTTTATGGGTGCAAACAAGCGTTTAACTGACGTATTGATGAAAATTCGCGATAGAAATACCAAGAATATGACCTATAACGATAAAGGCAGTACCCAAGCTCAAGGTTTACATATTTTAAACTTACAAGCTTAAGAACTTTTTTGACTTTACAAAGTTAAAGCTTAAGCTAAAGTTAAGTGATGGCGGCAGTTTTTGACAAACTGCCGTTTTGTTTTGTAACTTTTCCAATAAGTACTATCTCACCTTAAGACTTAAGCTTAGAAGGCATTATTAGTTTTCTTCTCTCTTATCCTTTTAGATAACGTACCTCTTGAATTTTTTTAAGCGAAAACGGCAGATTCTCGCCAAAGCATGATAAAATAGGCCGCCTTTAACTAAAGGCTTTTATTAGTCATTTTTTTAGAAAACACACACTGTTTGATTAACGCAATTCTTAGGGTGCTCTTATAGAGTTGAGAATGCGCAACAGTGGAGGCATAACCCTTAATATTGAGGAATCATTAAATGTCAACTATCACTATGCGTGACATGCTGCAAGCTGGCGTTCACTTCGGTCACCAAACTCGTTACTGGAATCCAAAGATGAAGCAATACATCTTCGGTGCTCGTAACGGCGTTCACATCATCAATCTTGAGAAGACCGTACAGTGCTACGACGAGGCTTTAAATTTCTTAAGCTCAACTGTAGCTCACAAGGGCAAGATCTTATTCGTCGGCACCAAGAGAGCCGCTTGCGATAAGGTAGGTCCTGCTGCTACTTCTTGCGGCCAGTTCTACGTAGATCACAGATGGTTAGGCGGTATGCTTACTAACTGGAAGACCGTTCGTCAGTCAATCAAGCGCTTAAAGGAGCTTGAGGTTCAATCAACTGATGGCACTTTCGATAAGCTTACCAAGAAGGAAGCTTTATTACGTACCCGTGAGCTTGAGAAATTAAATCGCTCCTTAGGTGGTATTAAGGATATGGGCGGCCTTCCAGATGCCTTATTCGTCATCGACGCAGAAGTCGAGCACATTGCCATTAAGGAAGCCAACAACCTTGGTATTCCAGTAGTTGCAGTTGTTGACACTAACTCCAATCCAGATGGCGTAAGCTATGTCATCCCAGGTAACGACGACGCAATCCGTGCCGTTGACCTTTACTTAAAGGGTGTAGTTGAGACCATTAATGCTGCCCGCGCTGAGTTAACTCGTGCTGAGGTTGAGCAGGTTGTAAACGAGGCCCCAGCTGAGGCTCAAAATGCAGAAGCAGCTCCTGCTACTGCCGCTGATGCCCAGTAAGATTGGGAATAAGCTTTTATTTCAAGGCAGGATTTTCTCCTGCCTTAAGCAGTTTTTTTGATAATAAGCCGGCTTTTGTCCGGCTTTTTTAGGACACTATAGAGGAAATTTACAATGGCCAACGTAACTGCTGCCATGGTTAAAGAATTGCGCGATATCACTGGCGCTGGCATGATGGACTGCAAGAAGGCTTTAGTTGCCGCTGACGGTGATATGCAAAAGGCAATCGACGAGATGAGAAAGAGCGGTGCTGTTAAGGCTGCTAAGAAAGCAACCCGTACTGCCGCTGAAGGTATCATCGCTGTTGCTCGTGAGGGCAATAAGGTGGTATTAGTTGAGGTTAACTCCGAGACTGACTTTGCTGCTAAGAACGCTGACTTCGTTGAGTTTGCCAATAAGGTTGCTCAAATTGCTTTAGCCTGTGGCGCAAGTGATGTTGAGGCTTTAAAGGCCGCTGACTTTGGTAATGGTCAAACCGTAGCTGAGGCTTTAACTGCCTTAATCGCTAAGATCGGTGAGAACTTAAATGTTCGCCGTCTCAAGGTTGTTGAGGGTGACGTTTTAGGTGTTTATGTTCACTCCAACCGCCGCATCGGTGTTGTTGTAGTCTTAGATGGTGCTGATGAAGAGACTGCCAAGCACGTTGCTATGCACGTTTGCGCTTCCAAGCCTGACTTCGTACACCCAGAGGATGTTTCAGCTGAGGCTGTTGAGCACGAGAGACAAATTCAAATCGACATCGCCATGCAATCTGGCAAGCCAAAAGAGATTGCCGAGAAGATGGTTGAAGGCCGCATGAAGAAGTTCACCGGTGAAGTTTCCTTAACCGGTCAGCCATTTGTGATGGATCCAAGTGTCACCGTAGGTCAGATGCTCAAGCAAAAGGGTGCTGACGCTAAGAGCTTTGTTCGTCTTGAGGTCGGTGAAGGCATCGAGAAGAAAGAAGCTAACTTTGCTGAGGAAGTTCAAGCTCAGATCGCCGCTTCTTCTAAGTAAGAAGAATAAAAAGCACGGGGTTTTTACCCCGTGTTTTAAGTTTTCCCAAGGATAATTTGGAGCAAACACTGATGTCATTTGAGACAAGTAGTAATCACCGGATCCTGCTTAAGATCTCAGGCGAGGCCTTAGGAGGAGATGCTGGCTTTGGAATTGAGCCACAAGTTTTGACGCGTACTGCACGTGAAATTCGCAAAGTACAAGAACAAGGTGTACAGGTTGCCTTAGTCATTGGTGGCGGCAATATTTTCAGAGGCGCAGCCTTACAAAAGGCAGGACTTGATAGAGTTGCAGGCGATCAAATGGGTATGCTTGCTACAGTTATGAATGGTCTTGCTATGCGCGATGAAATTATGCGCCAAGGTGGACATTGTGAATTGATGAGTGCTTGTGGCATTCCTCAAATTACGATCCAATATTCAGCTAATTTAGGTCGTCAAATCTTAAATCAAGGTTCAGTTCTCATTGTGGCAGGTGGTACAGGTTCACCATTTTTTACAACTGATACCGCAGCTGTCTTACGTGGCATTGAATTAAACTGTGATGAAGTGTTTAAAGGTACTAAGGTTGATGGTGTGTATAGTGCCGATCCTGTAAAAGATCCAACCGCTATTCGCTATTCAAGACTTACCTTTAAAGAAGTATTAACTCAAGAGCTGCAGGTTATGGATTTAACTGCTTTTGCTTTAGCTCGCGAGCATAGTATGCCAATTCGTGTTTTCTCCATGAACAAAGAAGGTGCTTTATTAAGAGCCGCCACCGGTGGTGATGAAGGCACTTTAGTATCCGACTAAGGAGCAATATTATGGTCAATGACGTAAAAAATGACGCCAACACCCGTATGCAAAAGGCTATTGAGTCTTTACGCAGCCGTTTAGCTAAAATCCGCACCGGCCGTGCCCAGCCAGGTTTATTAGATGGCATTATGGTCGATTATTACGGATCTCCAACTCCACTTCGTCAAGTGGCTCAAGTAAACGTTGAAGATGCCCGTACTTTAAAGATTACCGTTTTCGATAGAAATGCCTCCAAGGATGTTGAGAAGGCTATTCAAAAGTCTGAGCTTGGTTTAAATCCAGTAGTTGCAGGTACTGATATTCGTGTACCTCTTCCACCATTAACCGAAGATCGTCGTAAAGAATTAGTTAAAGTGGTTAAAGGTGAAGTCGAGCAGACTAAAGTTGAGATTAGAAACGCTCGTCGTGATGCTAATGCTAAGCTTAAAGAGTTACAAAAAGACAAGAGCATCTCTGAAGATGAGCAAAGAGGTGGCGAGGAGCAAATTCAAAAGTTAACCGACGCTGCCATTAAGCAATGTGATGAGGTTTGTGCCTCAAAAGAAAAAGAGCTCATGGAAGTTTAAGAGATTTCATGGTTTCGTTTTCAGATAAAGACGCGGCTTATTTGCCGCGTCATATTGCAATTATTATGGATGGCAATGGCCGTTGGGCTCAAAAGCGCGGCATGTTGCGGGTCAAAGGCCATCAAGAAGGTGCTAACGCTGTCATTACAACTATTGAAACTTGTGCCCGTCTTGGCATTAAAACTTTAAGCTTATTTGCCTTTTCCTCAGAAAATTGGAAAAGACCGCCAAGCGAAGTTAATGCCCTCATGCAGCTTTTAGCTAAAGCTTTAAAAAAGCAAACCCCCATTTTGCATCAAAATGGCATTAAGGTTAGAGTCTTAGGTGATCTCAAAGCCTTAAAACCCTCTTTACAAGAGTCAATTTCTTACACACAAAATCTTACTGAAAACAATTTAGGTCTTAAGCTTAATATCGCAATTAATTATGGCGGAAAGTGGGATATAGTTCAGGCTTGTAAGAAATTAGCTCTTAAAGTGCGTGATGGAGATCTTGATCTTGAAAGAATTGATGAAGAACTTTTTAATCATGCGCTAGTCTTAGACGAGGGAGTAGATCTTTTAATTAGAACCGGTGGTGAAAGAAGGATCTCAAACTTCCTTCTGTGGCAGTGCGCGTATAGCGAATTTTATGTCACAGATCTGTTGTGGCCTGATTTTAATGAACAGGCTTTGTTTGATGCTATAGACTATTATCTTAGCCGTGAAAGGCGGTTTGGGATGACTTCAGAGCAAATAAAGGAGATAAGTAATGGGAACTAGAATCGCTACCGCCACAGTGCTAATTGCCTTGGTGATAGCCTGGCTCTATTTTGCAGACTATGCAATGTTTGCAATGGGCGCTCTAGCCATTTATGCTTTCGCCGCAAAAGAGATGGGAGCCTTATTAGGCTTTGCCCGTCCGTGGCCTTTTTTAATTTGTGCCGCTGCTGTGGCCTCAATTTTGTTTTACATAGCCCCACCTGGTATTTATGTTGAAGATGAGATCCCTACGGTAATTAAGGTGATAGTAGCCCTCTCCATTCCATTTTGGGTGGTAATGCTACCTTTAGTTAGGGCCTATCCTAAGTACACTTCATGGCATCAAAATAAGGCTTTAAATATTCTCGTAGGTCTTTTATTGTTAGTGCCATTTTTAGAGGCCCTGCTTATTTTAAGAGCCACTGATTTTAATGAAAATTATTATACGGGAGCCAATTTAGTCTTAGCGGTAATGGCTTTAGTCTGGGCTGCTGACTCTGGGGCTTACTTTACAGGTCGTGCTGTAGGTAAGACTAAATTAATTGAAGCAGTCTCCCCTAAAAAGACCCGGGAGGGCTTATACGGGGGTATTGCTCTTGCTATTTTCACCTTTTTGATCTTTGATTATTTGGGTTTTTATGCAGAGTATAGTACCGATAAACTTGCTTTAATGGTGGCAGGTTTGGGGGCCATATTTTTCTGCGTGTTAGGCGACTTAGTTGAAAGCATGTTAAAGCGCATGGTAAATATTAAAGATTCTGGGAATATTTTCCCAGGCCATGGCGGAATGCTTGATAGAATTGACTCACAACTTGCCGCTTTACCTTTATTTATTTCATTGCACCATTTAGTAAGTGGGCAATTATTTTAAAGACATTTAGGAGTATCATGCGCGTTACCTTGCTTGGAGCCACCGGCTCCATTGGCACCTCAGCTTTAGAGGTGATCTCAAAAAATCAGGATACTTTAACTTTATACGCCGCAGCCTGTGGCTCTAATGTGGAAGGAATGCTTGGGATCATTACGCGCTTTCACCCCCAAAAAGTAGCTTTAGCATCAGTTGAGGCTTGTCAAAGATTAAAGGCTGAGCTTAAAAATTTAAAAGGTCCTCTCCCTGAAGTTTTAGAAGGGGAAAAAGGCATTTGTGAATTGGCAGCCGATCCTGAAGGTGATTATGTCATTGCCGCCATCGTAGGTGCTGCAGGTTTAAAGCCAGTTTTAGCCGCGGCAGACAGAGGCGCATTAATAGGTCTTGCCAATAAAGAAGCCTTAGTGATGTCAGGTGCCTTGTTTTTTGAGCGCTTGCACAAGGGTATGGCGCAAGTCTTTCCAATTGACTCAGAGCACAGTGCTATTTTCCAATGCTTACCTGAGGAATGTCAGTTAAATTTGGGAAGCTGTGATTTAGAAAAGGCTGGTGTGCATCATATTCTTTTAACAGGCTCAGGCGGTCCTTTTAGAACTACGCCTTTGGAGGATCTAAATAAAGTAAGTGCCAAAGAGGCCTTACATCATCCAATATGGTCAATGGGACCTAAGATCACCATCGACTCTGCAACCATGATGAACAAGGGTCTTGAGTATATTGAGGCGCGCTATTTATTTAACGCTCGTGAAGATCAGATGGAGGTGATTATTCATCCCCAATCGGTAGTGCACTCCATGGTCTCTTATAAAGATGGGGCCATTTTAGCGCAAATGGGGGCCCCGGATATGAAAACCCCAATTGCAAGAGCTTTAGCTTACCCCAAGAGAATTTTAAGTAATGTTGAGCCTTTGGATTTTTCATCTCTTGGCACTTTAAGTTTTTCAAAGCCTGATTACAAGCGCTATCCTTGTTTAAAACTTGCCATGGAAGCCTCGCGCTTAGGGCAAGCGGTTACCACGGCTTTAAATGCGGCCAATGAAATTGCCGTCGGGGCCTTTTTAAAAGAGCAGATTTCCTATCTTGGAATTTATAAAGTAGTCGCTAAAGTAGTTGAGGCTTTAGATAATCTTAAGGCAGGATCTTTAGAGGAAATTTTGGAAACAGATAGGAAAGCACGCGATAGGGCCTTAGCGATTTTAGCTACAGGAGAGCGCTTTTAATGGGCGCATTGTGGAATTTTTTATTTTTCCTTATCGCAATTGGTGTCTTAGTCACCGTGCATGAGGCAGGCCATTTTTATATGGCACGAGCCTGTGGGGTGTTTTGTGAGCGCTTTTCCATAGGCTTTGGTAAGGTCTTATGGCGCTTTCATGATAAAAAAGGCACTGAGTATGCAATCTCTATGATCCCACTTGGCGGCTATGTGAAGATGAAAGGGGAAAGTGATGGGACAGAAAACACTTACCAAGCTGACTCCTATGCAAGTAAAAGTGTGGGAAAAAGAGCGCTTATCATTGCCGCAGGTCCTTTGTGTAATATTCTTTTGGCCTTTTTCTTATACATCATTGTCGCTTTAAATGGCACAGTTGAGCTTAAAGCGGTTGTAGGAGAGGTAGGTGAGAATTCTTTAGCCGCTCAAAGTGGTGTGGTACCCTACAGTCAAATTGTTAAAGTAAATGGTAAGGATATCAACTCTTGGTCCGAGGTTAATTTAGAGCTTATTGAAAATTTGGGCTCTAAAATGACTTTAAGTTTCGTGCCTTTCACCCCGCATCTTGCAGAAAATGAAAATTTAAAGTCCAATCTTCCACAAGACGTACTTTTAGAGCAATTAGCCACTTTACCTAAAGTTACTTCATATAGCGTGACTTTAAATTTGGAGAATTTAACCTTAGAAAGTGAGCCTAATTTATTAAAACTTATAGGTTTAACCCCTTTACTTGGACTTTCAACTAATGTGGTAACCTTAGTGCAAGAGGAAAGTCCTGCCTTTAGAGCAGGATTGCAGGCCCAAGATAGAATTGTGGCGGTAAATGGGGTTGAAACTTTAAATTGGCAGGCTGTACAAAAGGAAATTTCTAAAGCTCAAGGTAGAATTGAGCTTTATGTGGTGCGTGAGGGTAAAGAGTATCGCACTGAGTTAATTCCTGAGTTTAAATGTGATAAAAATAATGTTTGTCGCAATTTAATTGGAGTTGGAACTGAGTTTTACCCAATAGACAATTTAACTTTAGTTAAAGAATATAATTTTATTGAAGCAGTAGGTAAAGCGGCCTCTGATACAGCGCAAATGTCGCTTTTGATTGCTAGAACCACGCTGATGCTTTTAGATGGCACTATTTCTGCGCAAAATATTTCAGGGCCAATTAGTATTGCCAGAGGCGCAGGTGAAAGCGCTTCTATAGGATTAATATTCTTTATAAGCTTTTTAGCTGCTGTTAGTGTAAACTTAGGTATTCTAAACTTGCTACCAGTCCCGGTGCTAGATGGCGGACAATTGCTTTTTTTGGCATACGAAGCTGTGGTAGGTAGACAACCTAGTGCAAAGGTTCAAACGGTATTAACCGCTTTGGGTATAAGTTTTCTGGTCAGTTTGTCATTGTTTGCAATCTTCAATGACATCCGTGCCCTATAACTTTAAGATTAGTGGAAACAATTTATGCGAGCGTTACGTAAAAAAGCCCTAGCATTATTAGTGGGCATGGCAATTGGATCATCTGCTGCCTTCTCAGGCGCACAGGCCGCCCCTTTTGAGAATTTTACGGTACAAGATATTGAAGTGCGTGGTTTAAACCGCGTGACTTTAGGTGCTGTGCTTTTAGCCTTACCGGTAAGTGCCGGAGAGGAACTTGATGCTGAAAAGACACAATTGGCTCTAAAAAGACTGTATGCTACCGGAAACTTTGATGATGTAGCTTTATCTCGCGATGGTAATAAAATGATTGTTACCGTCAAAGAGCGTCCTATTATTGGTAATGTAGTCTTTGCTGGTAACTCGCAAATTGATGAAGAGCCTTTGCGTGATGTGATTGAACAACAAGGTATGCGCCAAGGCGAGCCTTTAAATGTTCAAACTTTAAATGAAATTAAAAAATCCCTTGAGGATTTCTATCACTCAGCTGGTATGTATCGTGCTCAAGTTAAGCCTGTTTTAACTTACCTGCCAAGAAATCGTGTCGATATTAAATTAGAGTTCACCGAAGGTGAAAGCGCTAAGATTGAGCAGATTAATATTGTGGGCAATCAACAATTTGATGAGGATGTCTTACTTGCTCAATTGCAATTGCGTGATGATGTGCCATGGTGGAACTTCATGGCCAATCAAAGATACGATAGCCAAAAGATGGGCGCGGATTTGGAAGCCTTAAGATCCTATTATATGGACAGAGGCTATGTGCGCTTTAATATCGAATCTACCTCAGTTGAAATGACTCCAGATAAAAGAGGCCTTTATTTAACTATTGCTGTTAATGAAGGCGAGCAATACACGATAGGCGACTGTACTTTAAGAGGTGATACCTTAAAGTACGGTGAGCAGATGAAAGAGCTTATCACCCTTGAAAAAGGTGAAATTTACTCAGCTCGTGCCGTAAGTGCTGTTGAGGAGTCTTTAAAGAATTTCTTAGGTAAATACGGTTATGCTTACTCTGAGGTTAAGGCCTTCCCGGTTTATGATGAGGAAAATAAGGTTGTAAACTTAGAGTTTAATGTCATTCCAGGCTCTCGTATTTACGTCTCTCAAGTTTTAATTACCGGTAATACTCAAACCGATGATACCGTAATTCGCCGCGAAATTCGTCAAATGGACGGCACTTGGCTTTCCACAGAGGCAATTGATACTTCAAAGAATCGTTTAAATCGTACCGGCTTTTTTGAAACTGCCGATTTAAATGTACAAAGAGTTGGTACTAATGGTGATACGGTAAATGTAAATACCGTAGTAAAAGAACAGCCTACAGGTACCATTAACGGCGGTATTGGTTATGGTACTGACTCAGGCTTTATGATCCAAGGTGGTATCTCACAAAGCAATGTCTTTGGTTGGGGTTCTCGTGCCTCCCTCTCAGCTTATGATAACGACTATCGTCAACACGTAGAATTAGGCTATACCGATCCTTACTTTACCGTAGATGGTATAAGCTTAGGTGGCCGTGTGTACTACGATAAGTTTGAAGGTGATGATGCTGACGTGGTAGCTTACGATAATACTACGACAGGTATTGAGTTTACCGCAGGTTATCCTTTATCTGAGAATATGTTTATAAGTTATTCAGTAGGTTATGAGCGCAATGACGTTGATAACCGCGGTGATAACTTCGTACAGTCTCAAGTCTTCTGGTCACAGTATGGTAGTGGTGGCGGTGATAATTCAGGCGTTTTTGATAACTACAATGCAGGCATTAGACTTACCCGCAATAACTTAGATAGAACCGTGTTCCCAACTTCAGGCTCACGTCAGGTGTTCTCAGTTTTTGCCACCTTACCTGAATCTGATTTGCAATACTATAAGACCTCAGCTGAAACTGCTCACTACTTCCCATTAGACTCAGAGCATGACTTTGTGATTGCCTTTAGAGGCAGAGCTGCCTTCGGTGATGGCTACGGTACTAAAAACGGTGAAAAGCAAAGATTACCATTCTTCTCTAACTTCTACTTAGGAGGTTCTGAGTGGTTAAGAGGCTTTGATTCAAACAGCGTAGGTCCAAAGGCCATTTATGGTTACTATGAATCAGATACCGCAGTAGGTGGTAACGCCTTATGGGCTACCTCCTTTGAGGTCATCGTACCTACCCCACTTATTAGTGAGACTTACAAGAGACAGGTTAGAACTTCACTGTTCTTAGATGCAGGTGCCCTGTGGGATACTCGTGATGATGATTATTCAGCAGCGGTGGCGAACTCATCTGCCGATGAGTACCGTGCCTCAGTTGGTGTCTCAGTAAGCTGGATGTCACCAATTGGACCTTTAGTCTTCTCACTTGCACGCCCAGTTAAGGATTACTCAGGTGATGATACTCAGGTCTTTAACTTCAATATTGGTGGTACTTTCTAATTTTTAGGTAAAATTAATAGGTTACAAGGCACTTTTTTAAGTGCCTTAATCAATTTACAAGGAGTTTTTTCATGTTCAAGAAGCAGGCATTAGCCCTTTCATTAGTTGCAGTTTTAGGTATGGTAGGGCAGGCATTTGCTGCGGATACTAACATTGGTATTGTAAACTTACGTTTAATCCGTTTTGACGCCCCACAAGCCCATGAATTGCAACAGACTATGGCCAAAGAATTTGGTCCACGTCAAGAAGAGCTTAAGAACATTGAAAATGAAGGCCAGAAACTTGCCCAACAAATTCAATCTGGCACACTTGCAGGTGAGCAATTGACTAACGCTCAAAGACAAATTGCTCAGTTACAATCTGATTTCAACTTAAAGGCTCGTGCTTTACAAGAAGATCAAAGAAAGCGTGCCCAAGAGATGGAAGGCAGAGTCAATAACGAAATTCAAAAGGCCATTGATGCCGTTGCCAAAGAGCAAAAGCTTGATTTTGTTATGGACGGTATGGCCATTTTAAATTTAAGCAATGAGGCTTTAAATGTTACCGATGAGGTTTTAGAGAACCTCAAGAAGAGCTATAAAGAAGGCTCAATTGCCAATGGTGAGAAAAAGGCTAAGTAATTTTTAGCCCTTAGGAGGATCTTTAGTTGAAACTTCTAGAAATTGCGCAAAAACTTGGCGCGAAACTTATAGGCGATGGGCAGATTGATATTGTCAAAGTCGCTAATTTAAAAACTGCTTCTCAAAATGAGATAAGCTTTCTTTCAGACTCACGCTACAAGGAAGTCTTAGAAAGCTCAAAAGCAGGGGCTGTTATCGTCAAAGAAGAGGATGCCCCACATGTAAAATCTCAAGCTTTAGTCTTAAAAGATCCTTATGTGGGTTTTGCTAAAGTCGCGCAACTTCTAGATACGACCCCACCTGTTGCAGTGGGGGTTTCACAAAGTGCCAAGGTCGCATCCACAGCAACCTTAGGTGAGAATGTCGCCTTAGGTGAGAATGTGGTGATTATGGATGGGGCTGTAATTGGCTCTAATGTACAAATTGCCGCAAACTGCGTCATAGGCCCTAAAGCTAAGATCGGCTCTTATACTAAGATCTATCCTAATGTTTCAATTTACCATGGAGTTGAGATTGGTGAGCATTGTCTAATTCAATCTGGCACTGTGATAGGTGGCGATGGTTTTGGCTATGCTAATGAAAATGGTAAATGGCTTAAGATCCCGCAAACTGGCACCGTAAAGGTAGGTAACTTTGTCGAAATTGGCGCATGCACTTGTATAGATCGTGGTGCTTTAGATGATACCATTATTGAAGATAATGTTATCATTGATAATCTCTGTCAGGTTGCGCACAATGTGCATATTGGATACGGTACCGCAATTGCAGGTGGTACAGTCTTTGCCGGAAGTGTTACAATTGGCAAATTCTGTATTATAGGCGGAACTTCGGTATTTAATGGCCATATTAAGATCTGTGATATGGTGACGATTTCAGGAATGTGTATGGTGATGAGATCTATAGACAAGCCTGGCGTCTATTCTTCCGGCATTCCGGCACAGACTAATAAAGAATGGCGCATTACAGCCTCAAGGGTTTTACATATTAATGATATGTACCATAAGGTTAATGCCATGGAAAAGGAGTTAAAAGAACTTAAGACTCTCGTGGCAAAGTTTCAGGAAGAAGACAAATAGGTGTTTTATGAGTGAAGAAAGCGTAAAGAAGACTTTGGATATTGAGGAGATTATGTCTCTTTTACCGCATCGTTATCCATTTTTAATGGTCGATATGGTTTTAGATTATCAAATTACTGATGAGCACAAGACCTTAAAAGCGGTGAAGAATGTTTCCTTTAATGAGCCTTTCTTCCAAGGTCACTTTCCAGGAAAGCCCGTCCTCCCTGGAGTGTTAATTTTAGAGGCTATGGCACAGGCCACCGGCGTTTTAGCTTTTACTATGGTTGGAAAGCCAGAGCCAGGTGAGCTTTATTATTTTGCCTCAATTGATAATGCCCGTTTTAAGCGCCCGGTAGTTCCAGGTGATCAGCTTATTCTTGATGTTGAATACTTAAAAGAAAAGCGTGGTATTGCCGCCTTCAAGGGGGTTGCTACTGTTAACGGTGAGATTGTCTGCAGTGCAGATTTAATGTGCGCAAAAAGAAAGAGCTAAGCTTAAAAGTTTAGTGGGTTTTTTAATATAAGATCTTAGAAGAAGGAGCTTTTTGTGATCGATAGCAGTGCGGTAATAAGTGAAAGTGCCAAGATAAGTGCTGAGGCACAAATTGGTCCACGCGTCATTATTCATGATCACGTTATCATTGAAGGTAAGGTGGTAATTGGTGAAGAGACGATCATTGAGCCTTTCTGTGTCTTAAGAGGACCGACCTTTATTGGCAAGCGCAATCATATCTATCAATTTTCATCAATTGGTGAGGGTTGCCAAGATCTTAAGTATAAAAACGAACCCACCGAACTTTATATCGGTGATGATAATACCATTCGTGAGCATTGCACGATGCACAGAGGTACCGTGCAAGGCAATGGTAAGACAGTGGTTGGCTCCCATAATCTTTTTATGGTCAACTCCCACGTAGCTCACGATTGCATCATAGGCGATCATTGTATTTTTGCCAATAATGCAACGCTTGCAGGTCACGTCACAATTGGTGATTATGTGATTTTTGGTGGTTTGTCTGCCATCCATCAGTTCGGGCGTGTGGGATCTCATGCCTTTGTCGCTGGCATGGCAGCCTTAAATATGGATGTGCCACCTTATGTGATGGCAGCAGGACACTATGCTAAAGCCTGTGGCATTAATAAAGTAGGACTTGCCCGCCGTGGCTTTAGCGAGGCGCAAATTGCCGCTATTCGCAAGGCCTATATGATTATTTATCACAAGCACAACACTTTAGAGGAAGCCATCGTCAAGTTAGAAGAGCTTGCCTTAGAGTTTGATTGTGTAAAACCTCTTGTTGATTTCTTGCGTGAACACGGGCGCGGAATTGTTCGCTAATGCCAGATAATTTTAATCGTCATCTTTATGCCCTAGTCGCCTGCGAGGCCTCTGGGGATACTTTGGGCGCAGGTTTAATGCAAGCTATCTTGCGCCACGATCCTAAAGCTCAATTTATGGGGATTGGAGGTCCTAAGATGATCTCCAAGGGCTTGGTGTCCTCATTTAATATGGATGATCTCTCAGTGATGGGGATCGTCGAGGTACTCTCCCATTTAGTACCCATTTTAAAAATTCGCAAAGCTATCACGCAGTCAATTATCTCCGCTCGCCCTTGTGTCATGATTGGCATTGATGCTCCAGATTTTAATTTATCAGTGGAGATGAAGGTCAAAGAAGCAGGAATTCCTGCGGTCCATTATGTAAGTCCTTCAGTGTGGGCCTGGCGTGAGGGGCGGCTTAAGAAAATAAGACGCGCCTGTGATACGGTTTTAGCTTTATTGCCCTTTGAAAAAGAGTGGTATGACAAAGAGCATATGTCCTGTACCTATGTAGGACATACTCTAGCCTCCAAAATTCCTCTTGAAAATGACATCGAAGAGGCAAGAGCGCGCATTGGCCTTTACTCGCAATCTATTGAAGAGGTAAAAGGTAAGGTGATGGGCATTATGGCAGGCTCAAGAAAAGGTGAGCTTACGCGCATGGTGCCAGTTTTTGCAAGAGCCGCGCGCCTTATTAAAAAGCGTATGCCCGAGGTGGTGTTTATCTCAGCTACCCCCTCGCATGAAAAAGCGGTATTGTTAAAAGATCTCTGGCTTGCCAACGCTCCAGATCTGTCCCTTACCATTTTCACGCAAAGCGCTCAAGATGTAATGGCCTCCTGTGATGCGGTGCTTTTAACATCAGGGACGGTAGCCTTTGAGGCGATGCTTGTTAAATGCCCGATGGCAGTTGCCTACAAGGTAAATCCACTTACGGCAGCACTTGGGCGTAAGCTTTTGAAAGTTGATATGTATTCACTGCCAAACTTACTTGCCGGGCGCAGAATTGTTAATGAATACATTCAAGAGCATTGCACTGAAGAAGAATTAGCCCGTGAAATGGTGAAACTTTTAAATTCCGATAATCTTTTAATGAAAAAGGAATTTATGAGTTTGCATCGCAAGATCCGCTTAAACTCAGATGAACTTGCAGCCCGCGCGGTGTTCTCTTTAATCTTGGAGAAGCAAAGTGGCGACAGTCAAGTTTTAGAGCGTTTTGCAAAAGAGCTTGAGCAAATTAAAAAGCGTGAGAGCAAAGAGAGTGTCAATGCCGATTTAGAGGCGCTTTTAGCCCCGCTTGATAATGAAAAAGAGTCTTATCAAAACTTTGTACAAGATGAAAAAACTTTAGATAATAAAAGCGCCAAGACAAAGTCTTTAGAGTCTAATCTAAAAGATAAAGTAGAGTCTAAAAAAGACTCGACAAAAGAGAGCGCCTCCTCTCCATTTCGTCCCCATCAAAAGCCTAGGATCTAAACTTATGGTTAAGAAAAAGACACTTGAAAGTTTAGATCTATTTGCGCCTTTAGAGGGGCAGGAGCTAACAGAGGACAATCAAGATTTTACGCAAGTCTCAAAGTTAGTAAGCTTAACTAATCCTCAAAAGCTTGAGGGGAAAAGTAAAGTTAAGTCCAAGATTAAGACTCAAGACTTACAAGCATCTCAAGCTTTAAGCGAAGGGGTAAAAGATAATTTAAACGAGGACTTAAATAATTTATCTTTTGAGGATCAGGGCCCCTCATTTAAAGAACAGGGAAAAAAGCCTTCACGCAAAGTTACCTTCAAGCCCACAAGCTTTGATTATATCTATCCGGTAGATAAAAGCCTTTATTTAGTTTGTGGGGCTGATGAGGCAGGGCGCGGGCCTTTAATGGGCAATGTGGTGGCAGCCTGTGTGCTTTTAGATCCTAAAAATCCCATCTTAGGCTTAAATGATTCTAAAAAGCTTACTGAAAAAAAGCGTGAGGCTTTGGAAATTGAGATTAAAGAGAAGGCTCTTGCCTTTGGGATTGGCAAGTGTAGTCCCGAGGAAATTGATAATTTAAATATTTTACATGCCGCCTTAGAGGCGATGCGCCGCGCTTACTTTGCTATGGGCGTTGAATGTAATTTATTATTAGTAGATGGCAATAAAGTCCCGCCTAATCTTCCTCTAGCCTGTGAGGCAGTAGTTAAGGGAGATGCAAAAGTTGAAGAGATTGCCGCAGCCTCAATTTTAGCTAAAGTTGAGCGGGACAGGGAGCTTTATGAATTAGATAAGCTCTACCCTCAATACGGTTTTGCCAAACACAAAGGTTATCCTACTAAAGCTCACTTAGAGGCTTTAGAGCATTTGCCGATTTTGCCTTGTTATCGTAAAAGCTATCGCCCGGTGCGTGAGCTTTTAAAAAGAAGAGAGGCAGATCATGCTTTGTGAAGCTAGCATAAAGTCTTAATTTGCGCTAAATTAGATAAATAGGCCTTATCACGGTCGTCGAGGAAGTTTTCTATGAATATCAATTACCTGGATTTTGAACAACCGATTGCTGATTTACTTGCTCACATTGAGGAGCTAAAAAGATTAAGCGCCAGCACTTCTGATGTTGATTTATCCAAGGAATTAGCTCAGCTTGAGAAAAAGAATTTAGAGCTTACCAAGAAGATTTATTCTTCCTTAAGCTCCTGGCAGATTTCACAGCTCTCCCGCCATCCGATGCGCCCATACAGCTTAGATTATATTGAGCGCATGTTTACCGATTTTCATGAGCTTTCAGGAGATCGTGCCTTTGCCGATGATAAAGCCATTGTCGGAGGTTTAGCACGTCTTGAGGGATTACCGGTCATGGTAATTGGTCATCAAAAAGGACGTGATGTAAAAGAGAGAACTTTAAGAAACTTTGGTATGCCACGCCCTGAAGGCTATCGCAAAGCTATGCGTTTAATGAAGCTTGCCGAGCGCTTTGATTTGCCAATTATCACCTTTATTGACACCCCAGGTGCTTACCCAGGAGTTGGCGCTGAGGAAAGATCACAGGCAGGTGCCATTGCCGAGAGCTTAAAGTTAATGTCTGAGCTTAAAGTGCCAATTGTTTGCACCGTAATTGGTGAAGGTGGCTCAGGTGGCGCACTAGCAATTGGTGTTGGTGATCGCGTAAATATGTTGCAATATGCCACATATTCTGTGATCTCCCCTGAAGGTTGCGCCTCAATTTTGTGGAAGAGCGCTGAAAAAGCCCCACTTGCAGCTGAGGCGATGAATATTACTGCCAATAAGATTAAATCTTTAGGTCTTATTGATAATGTGGTGTCAGAGCCATTAGGTGGCGCACATCGTGATTACGATGAGACTGCCTTAAACTTGAAGCAAAGAATTTTAGAAGATCTTCAAGTTTTGCGTGGTATGCCACGTGAGAGATTAATTGAAGAGCGTTATCAGCGTTTAATGGGCTATGGTTATTGCTAATTTATGCAACTTAAAAAAGCCCAAGAGTTTATTGAAAAGAGAGCTTATAAGCTCTCTTTAAGTTTAAAAAGCGCCCCTTTAACCGTGGGATTTTCAGGAGGGGCAGATTCAACCTTAGCCCTTTTAATTGCCAAAAAACTCCAAGATTTAGACAAAAACTTTAAAGTCACCGTCGTGCACTGTATTCACGGCTTAGATGCAGATGATCCAATTTGGCTTTCCCACTGTAAAAAGTTTTGTGAAAACTTAGGGGTGCCTTTAATTACTCCAAAGCTTAATATCGTCTATCAAAATCGCATTTCCCCTGAAGACAGCTCGCGTCAAGAGCGCTATCGCGCCTTACTTGAGGTAAGTGGCAAACAAGGCTATTTAGTCTTAGGCCATCAAGCAGATGATGTCATCGAAGGCTTTTTATTAGCTTTAAAAAGAGGCTCTGGTCCTAAGGGCCTTGCGAATATGCAAACTTTAACCAAAGATGAGCGCGGAACGATTTTAAGACCCCTTTTAGATCTACACAAAACTGAGATTGAGGAGATCTTAAAAGCCTTAGGTTATGATTTTGTCTTTGATATCTCAAATACCTATTTAAAATTTGAGCGCAATTTTGTGCGCCTCAAGGTCCTACCCTTACTTAGGGAGAGATTCTCAGGTATTGATGAGGCCATCTTACGCTCGGCAAAACTTTGTGCCTTAGAGCATGAGTTAGCAGAGCGCTATCTTGAAGATTATGCTTATCGCTATATTAATGAAAGTGAAGGATTTTTGGAGGTTAAAAATTTAAACCTAAACGATGAGGCCTTATTATTAAGCTTAATTCGCAAGTTTTTAGTCACCTGTACAGGCCTGGCCCCTGATTTTTCACAAGTAAAAGAGAGTTTAAATCTCCTTCAAGGCTCAGCAGATCAAGAAGGGCAAATTAATTTGGGCCCTTATCTTATAAAACGCTTTAGAGATAAGCTCTATGTGTTAAAAGAAAGTCTCGCCCAAGAAAGTGGCACTTTTAGCATAAAGCTTCCTAAAGATGGTGAAAAGTTTGGTGAGGGCTTAGTTTTAAAGGATTTTTCTTATCAAATTGAGCGCTTGAATTTAAGCGATGCTGTAGAGGGGGCCTTTAATTGTGATGAAGAAAGTGTCACTTTAGATTTTAATAAAAAAGGCTCGATACGCTTAAAACCTTATAAGCGCCAGCACTCGCGGGAGCTTAAAAAGCTCTTTGCTTTCTATGAAATCCCTTTGTGGCAAAGACAGGCTGTACCTTTAATTGAAGATGATAAAGCGCAAGTTTTAGCTTTAGGTGCTTTATTTTCTTGTGAAAAATTAGCTTTAAACAAGCCTTGCTTTGCCCTTAAAATCTTTGATCTTAAGAATAAGCGCTATCTAAAAGAAAATTTGATTTAAAATCAAATAAATAAAAAGACACACATAAAGTCGCGCCACTTTTTGTAGGTTTAATTGCAAAAGTTGGACGACTTTTGTGAAGATAACACAGAAAATTGCACGACTTTTTAAATTTATCCAAAATAATGGAAAATTAACTTGTAAAATTAATAAGGGGCAGACCTTTTTTCTTTAAAAGATAGAGTACAAGATCAATGGCACTTAAATCTTCTAACTGTGAAATAAGCTCATCATCTTCAAGTTCTGGCAGGTAAGAGAAAAGATTGTGTTCTTTGCTTCTTTTAAGATCTTGAACAATGTTTTCGATGATCTCTTGCATGATCTTAGGATCACGAGCTGCCTTGAGAATTTTGCACTTAAAGTTATCGACTAAAAAGTGATTGCCAGTATTTAAAGGGGAAAGCTCGGTGTCGTCATCACTATATTGCACCACATAAGTAGGCTTGAGGGCGGCTTGACAATTAATTGCGGCAAACATTGGAAAGGCATTAGGGGTGGTTTGAATAATAATTGAGCCTAAAGAGAGCGAGGCTTCTAATTGGGCACGATCTCGTAAGTGATATTCTTTAAGAGAATTTGAGTTTGCAAACTCTAAGGCTAGAATTAAGCCGCCTGCTTTTACAATTCGCTCTGCTAAAGTTGGATGTTCTGAGTTAATAATTCCTAAAGATTCAATGGCAATAATGTTATTGATACCTTGATCTAAAAGTGAGCTTAAAAACCTAGAGTTACAGCCAGGTGAAAGATCTGAGATGATAGTAAGCCCCTGTTTGGCAAATTGTCCTCCAAGATAAAAGCTGGCCTTTCGAGCAGTGCTAGTGCATTCTGAAGAGCCCGTAATAATTACGCTATCTTCTTTTAAGAGCTCAATATTGCCGCGATAGTAAAGCAAATAGGGAGGGGTGATGGAAGCCTTTTTTAAAACAAAGGGGAAAATGTCATCACCATTGTTTTGTTTAGCCTCAATGTCAACCGTAAGCGCTTGTTTTAGATTTTTAGGATAGAGCGGATCATTATAGGAGAGTATACTCACGCCGCGTGCCTTTACATTTTCAAGATATGCATAGGCAGAGGTTCTTGTTCTATCAATTAAGCTTTCAAGATCTTCAGCTTGGAAAATTTTATTGGCTCTTTTTATGGAGTTGAAGGTTCTACAACGGCTTAAGCAGAGGGCAAGATTTTTGGAACTAGGGTCATCAAGATCCTTTGCATAGCGATTAATTTCCCGCAAGGTTTTAGGACCTAAATTTCTAATGGTAGAGAGTGCGTATAAATCTTCAGTACTTAATGCCATGATGAGACCTAAAAATTTCTAAACCCAACGGCTATTTTAGCAAAGTGTGCTTTTAAAAAAGTTGTGCAAAATTTGATTTTCAAAAGAAAAAGCTTAGCTCTTTTGGCTTTAGTTTGACTTAAGCTTAGCTTTCTTTGCTTAAAGTATGGGGCTTTTATGCTTGAGGTGGGCTTTGATTTTAAGTTTAAGTTTTCGCACTTACCTAAAAGTTTAGCTCATCGTAGAAGATAGGTTTAAGTTAAGATTTACAATGGATCTTCGCCGAAGCGATTAGGACCTTTTGTACCTGGCAAAACTAAAAAGGCTAAAAGCACAATAAGCAAAATAAGGCCTAAAGTGCCACAAAGTATGATGACAGGAGCAAGATCAGGATAGAGCATAAGCGCAGGAAGTCCCAAAATTAAAGGAATATTGGAAAGAGCATAGGGCAGAATTTTTTTATAGGTTTTCTTTAAAAGCTTTGGCAATCCTAAGCTCTCAAGTGCCATTATATAGAAAAATTATTTTTAAAATCAAAGCAATAAAAATTATTTAAAAATTATTTAAAATTTTTTTAACTTTTTTGGAACTTTTTATAACTTCTCATATCTAAGAGACAGTTCTAGTTTAGAACGTCGAATTTCTTGCTTCTTGAAATGCTTCTGAATATGAAAATCCCACTTGTGCCTGATGTAGATCATCAGGCATCATTTTTTTATAAGCTCTTAAATTTTTTTTTGGAATAGGGAACTTTTTCTACTCTCTCCTATCTAAGAGGCAGTTCTAGTTTAGAACATCGAATTTCTTGCTTCTTGAAATGCTTCTGAATATGAAAATCCCTTTAGTGCCTGATTAGAATATCAGGCATCATTTTTTTTATGGCCCTATGAAAAATAGAAATTTGCAAAGAGTAGCTAAAGATTTCTATTAACAGTAAGTGGCATCTACTAACATCTATCCTAATTTATATTAGGTTAGAATAAGATTGAGTTTTTAAATTTAAAGAAAATTTTATGGATGCACTTTTAAATCCTTTTGCACCAGGGGCAGGAGTGCCACCTCCTCAATTAGCAGGTCGCAGCGAAATTATTAAAGAAATTAAGTTTGCTTACCAAAGGGCAATTTTAGGCAAGCCAAGTTGCTTTTTCTTACTTCTAGGTCAAAGAGGAGTTGGAAAAACCGTATTATTGGGGGAAATTGCAAAGATAGCAGCGGAGGATAAGGCTATTATTTCAGAAATTGAAGTCTTAAAAAACGCCTCATTTGCTACGCTTTTATACCCTGAAATGGCTAGGGTTTTGCGCGTTTGTTCAGTGAATAAAACTTCCCAAAATACTGAAGTAAAAGGTCTAAAGGCTTTAAGAGCTTTTGCCTTAGCTCATAAAATAAAAGCTCAAGACACTGAAGTAAGCGTTAAGCCTTACCCGGATATTGCAGGTAGGGGGGGGGATATTGAAAATGATTTGCCTTGTTTGTTTGAGCTTATAGGAGAGGCTTTAAAACAAGCTCAAAAAGCTTGGGTCTTATTATTTGATGAAATGCAAGATTTAAATAAGAAGGAATTTTCGGCTTTAATTACCGCGCTACATAAAATTAACCAACAAGGCTTGCCAATTGTTGTGGTGGGCGCAGGTTTACCACAAGCTATAAGTCTTGCTACTTCTTCTAAATCTTATGCCAAGCGTTTTTTAACCTATCATGAAGTAGGTTTTTTGTCCTATGATGCAATCGTTGAGGCTGTAAGAGAGCCTTTAAATTCTCACAATATAAGTATTGAGGAAGAGGCTTTAGAGGAGATTGCAAAAGTCACTCTTGGTTATCCTTTTTTTCTCCAAGAGTTGGCCTACCATATGTGGAATATCACCCAAGGCGATATCATAAAACCTTTAGATGTCAAAAATGCCAAGAGGCTTACTCTAAAGTCTTTAGATGAGGGATTTTTTAAAGTTCGACTTGAAGGATTATCACCCAAAGAAATTAACTTTATAAAAACTATGGCTTTTTTAGGAACTGGCCCTTATCTTTCCTCTGACATTACAGAGCATCTACAAGGAAATACTCAAAAAGGGTCACAAGTTCGCGCCTCATTAATTAAAAAAGGCGTGATCTATAGTCCAAAGTTTAAGTATTTAGATTTTACCGTGCCTTTGTTTGCTGATTATATTAAGCGCTTTAAGGTGTAAGCGAGCTTATTTTATTGGTCTTAAGATTTAGAGGCGCAAAACTTAAACACTTAAAAGACGTAGCAGAGATCTTGAAATAAATGTCCGCGCAATCCCATTATCTTTAGATGATGGGTCAAGCGGACTCAATGTTATAATGTGACACAT
>CALXNU010000002.1 GCA_944389835.1 uncultured Succinivibrionaceae bacterium | reverse complement strand
CACACTGTCCTAAAGTTGCAGAGGATTTGGGGATCACATCAATTCAAGAAAATGCAAAAAATAATCCTCATCACATGTATAATTTTGAGATTAAAGAATCAAAAGCGCCTTTAAATGTGGAAGATGATCCCAAAAGGGCTTTAATCTCAAACCCTGTAAATGAGTAAAACTATGCGTGATTACCCCAAAATTTTCTATTCTTTAAGTTTACTTGTGGTCTTATTTGTCCATTTAGGCCTTGGCAACTCTAGGATGTCAGAAGATCTCATTGAGATTTTAGTCTTAATTGGTTGCACCATTGTGCTTTTAATTGCCGCGGTTAAATTTCATCGTGAGCACTTGCGCATGAGTGCGGTATTCTTATTTGCCACCGCGCTTTGTCCTTGGGTGTATTATCTTGAGTTATATGCGATTAAAAACTTCTTATCAGGCGATCTTGAAAGTGAAGTTCTAGAGGCTAACTTAGTTAAAACTGCAGTTATCTATAATCTTTTAAGATTTGCCTTAACCGCCTTTTCCTTTATGGTGCTCTTTCGCAATTTCCTTAAAGCCTTACGTGAGTTTTATAGCAATACCTAACCAAAATAGTGCATTAATTAAAATTATGCGATAAAAGCGTGCATTAGTCTTTAAAGCTTTAAGAAAGTGTCTTTTAAAACTTAGAAGCTGTTGCACTATTTTTTGCATAGCGCTAGGATTTTAGCTAAGTTTTTTAACTTTGGAATTATTATAAAAATGCAACACCTCGACATCGCAAAATTTGGTGGTACCTCCGTAAAAGACTTTCAAGCTATGAGCTCGTCAGTTAAGGTGGTAGTTTCCAATCCCAACACTCGCTTAGTAGTAGTTAGCGCCTGTGCAGGCGTTACTAATATCCTTGTAGAATTAGCCTCAGGTGCCCTCTCTTACGATAAAATTCTTGAGAAGGTGGACGCCTTAAGAGCAATTCACATGGAGATCATCAATAATCTTGATGATAAAGAGCGCTGTGTAAACTTTTTAGAAGAGCACTTAAAAGAAATCACCGATCAAGCACGTGAAGCCTCCATGGGCAGATCTGATGCCCTTACCGACCGCATTGTCTGCCACGGTGAGCTCATGTCTTCTTATTTAATTGTTGAGGTCTTCAAAAAATTTGGTTATAAAGCTCAAGTTTTTGATGTAAGACAGGTAATGCGCACTGACTCCAACTATGGTTGCGCTAATCCTTTAGTTGAAGTTTTAGGCTTAAAATGCCGTGAGCTTTTAATGCCTTTATTAAATGCTGAGCAAATCGTAGTCACCCAAGGCTTTATTGGTAGCAATAATGAAGGTTGCACCACTACTTTAGGCCGTGGCGGATCTGACTATACCGCATCCCTCTTAGGTGAGGCTTGTGAAGCTGAAACTATTTCCATTTGGACTGACGTGCCAGGTGTTTACACCACCGATCCTCGTTTAGTACCTCATGCCATGCCAATTGCTGAGCTTTCCTACTCAGAGGCTGCCGAAATGGCCACCTTTGGTGCCAAGATTTTACACCCTTCAACCTTAGTGCCAGCCGTGCGCCGTGGCATTCCAGTTTACGTAGGTTCTTCAAAAGAGCCTGAAAAAGGTGGCACCTGGGTAAGACCTGCTTGCACCACTCGCCCAGCCTTCCGCGCGGTGGCCTTAAGACAGCATCAAACTTTAATTGTCTTAGCCTCCCCTAAGATGGTTGGTGCCTCAGGCTTCTTAGCTCGCGTCTTTGGCATTTTTGCCAAGTATCGTCAATCTGTAGACTTAGTTTCAACCTCTGAGGTCTCAATTGCCGTAACCATTGACTCAGGATCTCAAACCTCAGGTTTATCTCATTTATCTGAGGATATGCTAAATGAGCTTCGTGAGTTCTGCCATGTCAAAGTTGAAAATAACCTCTCATTAGTGGCAATTATCGGCAATGAGATGTCAAGAACTCCTGGTACTACCACCAAGGCCTTTGATGCAATTGATGATTTTGCCGTAAGAATGATCTGCTATGGCGCATCAAATCACAACTTATGCTTCTTAGTAAATGAAGATAAAGCTGTGGATGCCCTAAAGCAAATTCACAAGGCCCTTTTAGAAAATTAAGTTTTACATAATGTAGCCCTCCTTAAAAAACCGCAGATCTCTGCGGTTTTCTTTATCATCTTCAAAAATATTCCCTAAAATATGTGCTAAGTTTTAAAAAATTTAAGGAGTTTTTATGAAGACAATTTTTATCACCGGCGGATCTACTGGTATCGGACGCGCTTGTGTTTTAAAGTTTTTAGAGGAAGGCTATAACGTAGGCTTTATGGATCTTAATGAAGATGAAGCCATGAGTCTTGTAGCCTCTGCTAATTCTAATAACCTTTTATTTATTAAAGGCGATACTAAAGATAAAGCTCAAATCTCCCATGCCGTGGAGGCTACCGTGGCAAAATTTGGCGCTTTAAATGCAGTTTTTGCCAATGCGGGCATTCATCGGGCCAATACTATTTTAGATATTAGCGATGAAGAATTAGCCTTAATGATCAATACCAATATTTATGGTACGGTCAATACTTTAAGATTATGTGTCCCGCATTTAATTAAAGCAGGAGGCGGCTCTATTGTCATTAATGCCTCAGATCAGGTCTTTATCGGCAAGCCTCACAGCTTTGGCTATGGCTTAACTAAAGGTGCCTTAGGGCAAATCACCAAGAGCCTCTCGATTGATTTGGGACCTTATCAAATTCGCGTCAATGCCGTCTGTGCAGGCACGATCAAAACTCCGCTTGCCGATAATGTCTTTGAGAAATTCTCCAAGATTACGCACAAATCAGTTGAGGAGTATTGGAAAGAGGAAGATGCCCTCTATGCCCGCGGCAAAGCTGGCACCCCAGAGGAAGTTGCAGAATTAGTCTATTTCCTCTCCTCAGATAAGGCAGGCTTTTGCACCGGCGGCCATTATTTAATTGATGGCGGCTTAGTTGCAGGTTAATTTTTATTTTAGGCTCTAAAGATTTTAACTTTGGGGCCGTTATATATGTAGTTAAGAAGAGTTTTGCCCAAGGGCTTTTTTCCTTGGCATGGTTATTGCTACACCACAGGTCAAAGTAGCAAAAGGAGCAGATTATGGCATCTTCAATTACCTCGGCCGGTGCAGCTTCCGGCATGGACTTTGAGTCCATCATCTCTGCAAGTTTAGAAGCCAAGCGAGCACAGCTTGAGAGACAAACTACAACGCAAAAAGAGGAAGCAAATATTGAGCTTTCAGGTGTGGGCCAATTAAAGTCTGCACTTGAGACCTTCCAAGAAGCTTTGCAAGCTTTTACCGAAGACAACGCCTTTAATGCGCGTAAAGTTACTATCGATCAGCCTGAAGACACCAAATATTTTACTGTCGAAGCTGAAGAAGATGCTTCTAACATGCAATACGATGTTATCGTAAAGCAATTGGCATCTACTGAAAAAATTTCTAAACACTTCGATATTGGAGACAACAATAAATTCCAAGCTGGCAAATTAACCTTTGACTTAGGCGAAAGAGAAATAGACGGCAAAACGGAGAAAGTCTCCTTTACTATTGATATAGCAGAAGGTGACTCTTTAGAGCTTATTCGCCGTAAGATCAATGAAAATGACTATGGTTTAACTGCCAACTATGTTAAAGCCGCTGACGGCTCCTATACACTCTCTATTGATACCGGTAAGAGCGGTGATGCTAACAACGCTTTAACAATAACAGCTAAGGATACAGCTGGCAATACTCTGCCTGATCCAACTACTCCTGCTGATCCAAATGACCCCAAATCTTTAACTCTTTTCAATTTCAGTGGTGGTAGTATCGGTAAAGATGGAACTACAATTGATGGCTGGAAGTATACTGCCGCAAAGGATGCGATTATTACCCTTGATGGTGATGATAAGAATGCATTACACTCTGAGACTAATACCTTTGATGAGCAAATTTCAGGTATTACTTTAACCGTTAATAAAGTCTCTGAAACAGATGATGCTGGTAACTTTAAAGCTAATACCTTAAAGGTTGAAGAAGACTACGATGCTGTATCTAAAAAGATGCAAAACTTCGTTTCAGCCTACAATACCTTAATGTCCACCATGGACTCTTTGTATAAGCATAACACCTATACTGACGGTGAGAATAACTATGATGGTGGTTCTCTTGCTGGCGATTCGATGTTACGCTCACTGCAAACTCAAATCCAACAAAAGGTCTCCTCTGCTGGTATGAATGATGTAACCAAGCAGTCTATTTACAGCATGGGCCTTGAATTTAAGCAAGACGGTACTTTATCTTTAGATGCTACTGAATTTAAGGAAGCTTTAGCAGATAACTACAACTTAGTGGTCAATGCTTTCAGTGGGGATGATGGTTTACTTAAGCAATTAGATACTTTCGTTGAAGACTATACTGAATCACAAGGTATCTTAGATCAGCGTAAAGATCAGCTAAACTCTGAAATCTCTGATCTTGAAGCAGAAGAGGCTGATAACGAGGCTTATCTTGAGAAGTATGAGGAGTCTTTAAGAAGCAAGTACGCTTACTTAGACACCTTAATGTCAAGCTACAATACTTCTCTACAGTACATAAGCTCAGCACTTATTTCATATTAAGATTATTAATTTTAAAGAGGGGAGCAAAGCTCCCCTTTCCATTTTTAAGTCTTACTTTTCTATGTTCTACAAAACTTTAATCTCCCTCTCTTTAGCTTTAGCCTTAAGTGCTTGTACACAAAATGCTAATCTTGATAATAAGCAAGCTTTAAATACGCGCTATCTTGAAACGGTACGTGATGCAGTCTTTATTGACGATGAGGAGCTTATGCCCCTTGTAAGCTTAGATCCTAAGTTAAAACAGGTAACTTACAATGCTGAAGGCCAAGTATTGTTAATGTTCTTTCACAATTACCCACAAAGTTATCCACAAGGTAAGAGCTTTGCCCTTGAGCATGAGTGCTGGTGCGTTTCAGATCTAGAGCTTTTAAACTGGTGTCAAAAAAATCAAGGAAAAATTTTAGATCCTACTTTGCGCTTTAAGCAATTAGTAGGCGTAAAACCGCAAGGTGAATACAACTTTGTAAGTGCCATTTGGGTTGATCCTCATGAGGTGATCCGCCCTGCAACCGATACTGATGTGTTCACCACACACGTGCAAAAAGACTTAGATCCAAGCGAAAGCGCTGAATATAAAGAATGGTTTGAGGGCAATATTCTCTACTCTTATTTTAAAGATGCCTATCCGTGGACAAGAATTGGCTATACCTATGATTGGGCTTTTGACTCCCAAGAATATGGTTTAACTGAGTTTTTACTTAAAAAAGGCGTGCACATTAAGGTTGAGCGTACTTTAAGTGTTGCTGATTTTGCCAAAGAGCAAAAGCTTCTTAAACAATAAAGATAACAAAGGGCGGTGACCCGCCCTTGTGCTTGAAATTTAGAATTTACCTTAATATAAGGTATAAAAATTATTAAAGTGAGTCTACAGAGCCTAAGGCCTTGAAGGCTTCAATTACGCGCTCTACCATGCTCTCTTGACCCTTACGTAACCAAACACGTGGATCATAGTACTTCTTGTTAGGAGCATCAGGACCAGTTGGGTTACCGAGCTGACCTTGTAAGTAATCGCGATTGGCCTCGTAGTAGTTCTTAATACCAGACCAGCAAGCCCATTGAGTATCAGTATCAACGTTCATCTTAACGACACCGTAGGAAACTGACTCGGAGATCTCAGCTTGAGTTGAACCTGAACCGCCGTGGAAGACTAAGTTCAAAGGCTTCTCACCGGTACCAAAGTGCTCTTGGACATACTTTTGTGAGTCACGTAAGATAGTTGGGGTGAGCTTGACGTTACCTGGCTTGTAAACACCGTGTACGTTACCAAAAGAAGCTGCAATAGTGAAGTTTGGAGAAATCTTCATTAATTGCTCATAAGCATAGCCTACATCCTTTGGTTGAGTGTATAAAGCGGACTCATCCTTATCAGAATTATCTACACCATCTTCCTCACCACCGGTGCAGCCTAACTCTAACTCTAAGGTCATGCCCATCTTAGCCATACGAGCTAAGTACTTAGAGCAAATAGCGATATTGTCCTCAAGCTTCTCTTCTGAGAGGTCTAACATGTGAGAGGAGAATAATGGACGGCCGTGCTCCTTGAAGTACTCCTCACCATAGTCTAATAAACCATCAACCCATGGTAAAAGCTTCTTAGCGCAGTGGTCGGTGTGAAGAATTACAGGTACACCGTACTCTTTGGCAACATTGTGAGTGTGTAAAGCACCAGAGATAGCACCTAAAATTGAACCACCTTGTGGGCGATCAATCTTTAAGCCTTTGCCTGCGATGAAAGCGGCACCGCCGTTTGAGAACTGAACGATTACAGCTGAACGGGCCTTAGCAGCAGCCTCTAAGACAGCATTAATAGAATCAGTACCAACGCAGTTTACAGCAGGTAAAGCAAAGCCATTTTCATGAGCTACAGCAAAAACCTTTTGAACGTCCTCACCAGTTACAACACCTGGCTTTACAACATCTAAAATCTTAGTCATAACTATTCCGAAAATAAAGTTCAAGTTAAAGACCGGCGCTTGCCGGTCTTAGATATTTTAAACGATTACGTTTAAATTATTGAGCAGCTCTCTTCTCTAAAATCTCAACTGCTGGTAACTTCTTGCCCTCAACGAACTCTAAGAAAGCACCACCACCGGTTGAAATGTAGGAGATCTTGGAGGTAACACCAAACTTTTGAATAGCATTAATGGTATCGCCACCACCTGCAACTGAGAAAGCATCAGAGTCTGCAATGGCATTTGATAAAGCCTTAGTACCACCTGCGAACTGATCAAACTCAAAGACGCCAACAGGGCCATTCCATAAAATGGTCTTAGCCTCTTTTAAGACCTTCTCAATGTTGGCCATGCTCTTTGGACCTAAGTCTAAGATCATGTCATCATCTTCAACATCCTTAAGATCTTTTACAGTAGCAGGAGCCTTCTCATCAAACTCCTTGGCAACTACTACATCAACAAACTCTGGGATGTGAGTCTTAGCTGCTAATTCCTTGGCAGTATCAATTAAGTCTTCCTCGCAAAGTGACTTACCTACCTTGTGACCTTGAGCGGCCATAAAGGTATTGGCAATACCACCACCGACGATGAGCTGATCGGCAATCTTAAGTAAGCTATTTAAAACTGGAAGCTTGGTTGAAACCTTAGAACCACCAACGATAGCAACCATTGGACGGGCTGGATTGTCCATAGCCTTACCTAAAGCATCAAGCTCGGCTGCAAGTAATGGACCCGCACAGGCAACTGGAGCATACTCTGCAACACCATATGTGGTGCCTTGAGCGCGGTGAGCAGTACCAAAGGCATCCATTACAAAGACATCGCATAAAGCAGCATACTTGCGAGCTAAGGTCTCGTCGTTCTTCTTCTCGCCCTTATTGAAACGGCAGTTCTCTAAAACTACGATCTCGCCTTCGTTAACTTCAACACCATCTAAGTAATCCTTAACAAGACGAACTGGGCAATCTACCTTAGTTGCAATGTAGTCAGCAACTGGCTTTAAGGAGAACTCTTCGTTGTAAACACCTTCCTCAGGACGACCTAAGTGAGAGGTGACCATAACTTTAGCACCCTTCTCTAATGCAAGCTTGATGGTAGGTAATGTTGCCATAATGCGCTTGTCTGATGCGACCTTACCATCCTTAATCGGGACGTTTAAATCAGAACGAATTAAAACACGCTTGCCTTTTAAATCGAGGTCGGCCATTTTTAAGACTGCCATATTATTTCTTCCTCTTTGATCCTTAAATTTTCGTTTAATTTACTGTTCTAAGGCTCATGTCATCATGATCCTCACAGTGTTCATATTAGCTAAAATCTAAAAAAAAATCCATAGTCATGAAAACGCTTACATCTTATAATTTATTGAAAATAAAGAAAGTTTATTAACACCTAAGAAAATTATTTTTCTTTGTGCTTTATCATGTTTTTTAAAGGATTATGAAGAGCTTAAATCTTATAGGTTAAAAGAAAGAGATTTTGCGTGAAAATTTTGTGATCTAAAGCATAAAAGTGCTCTTCATGAAGAGCACTTTTGCGAACTTAGAAGTATTCAGTTTACTTAAGCACTTCGTGAGCAGCCTTTACTACATTATCTACAGTAAAGCCAAACTTCTCAAAGAGCTTTGCAGCAGGACCTGAGGCACCAAAGCAGTCCATACCAACTACCTTGCCATCTAAGCCTACATACTTATACCAAAGACCAGTGGAGCCTGCCTCAACAGCCACACGAGCACGGCAAGCGCTTGGTAGAACTTGCTCTTTGTACTCACAAGGTTGTCTATCAAAGACCTCAAAGCATGGCATAGAAACGACACGTACCTTCTTGCCCTCGGCCTTTAAAGTCTCGGCGGCGTGGAAGGCTAAAGCAACTTCTGAGCCTGTGGCCATTAAAATAAGATCTGGAGTGCCCTCGCAGTCAACTAAGACATAAGCACCCTTTTCAATGTCTTTTACCTGCTCATCAGTACGTGGCATCTGCTCTAAGCCTTGACGAGTTAAGACGATATCAGATGGACCGCACTTGCGCTCAATCATGTGCTTCCAAGCCATAGCAGTTTCGACTTGATCACATGGTCTCCAGGTATCAAGATTTGGTACTAAACGTAAGGTTGAGGTTTGCTCAACAGGCTCGTGGGTTGGACCATCCTCGCCTACACCAATTGAATCGTGAGTGAAGACATAGAGGGTTGGAATGCCCATTAAAGCTGACATACGAATAGCATTTCTTGCATATTCTGAGAAGATTAAGAAGGTACCACCATATGGACGGAAGCCACCGTGTAAGAGGATACCGTTCATGCAAGCGGCCATAGCAAACTCACGTACACCCCAGTGAATGTAGTTACCTGCAACCTCGTGTGGTACTACAGACACGGAGGCCTTGTTCATGGTAAGGTTGGATGGGGCTAAGTCTGCAGAACCGCCTACAAACTCAGGTAATAAAGCACCAAAGAAGTCTAAAGCGTTTTGACCTGCCTTACGAGTTGCAATCTTAGCTGGATTCTTTTGTAAAGATAATGCCCACTCAATAGCTTTTGCATCAAGATCTACAGGTAAGTCACCTGCAATGCGACGCTTAAACTCACGGGCAAGCTCAGGATACTTCTCTTCGTATGCAGCAAAGAGCTTGTTCCAGGAAGCCTCTAAAGCCTCACCCTTTTCTACAGCATTCCACTCTTTGTAAATGCGCTCTGGAATTTCAAATGGTGGATACTCCCAACCAATTTCCTTACGAGTTAAAGCAATTTCCTCATCACCTAATGGGGCACCGTGGGATGAAGACTTACCACCCTTGTTAGGTGAACCACAGCCAATGGTGGTGTGGCAAATAATAAGTGATGGATGATCCTTATCCTCTTGAGCCTTGGAGATAGCCTCACGAATTTGAGCACTATCATTGCCATCCTTAACATCAATTACCTGCCAGCCATAGGCCTCAAAGCGCTTGGCGGTGTTATCGGCAAACCAGCCTTTAACCTCACCGTCAATGGAAATGCCGTTTGAGTCATAAAGGGCAATTAACTTACCTAAGCCTAAAGTACCTGCAAGTGAGCAGCACTCGTGGGAAATACCTTCCATCAAGCAGCCATCACCTAAGAAGGCATAGGTGTAATGGTCGACGATATCAAAGCCATCACGGTTAAATTGCTTGGCAAGCATAGACTCAGCCATAGCCATACCTACAGCATTGGCAATACCCTGGCCTAAAGGACCTGTGGTAGTCTCAACACCTGGAACCTCACGATACTCAGGGTGACCTGGAGTCTTAGAGCCTAATTGTCTAAATTGCTTTAAATCTTCAATGGAAAGATCGTAACCTGTTAAATGTAATAATGAGTAAATCAACATGGAAGCGTGACCATTTGATAAGACGAAACGATCACGATTTGGCCACTTTGGATCTTTTGGATTGTGTCTTAAAAAGCCACGCCATAAAGCCTCAGCCATATCTGCCATGCCAAGTGGAGCACCTGGGTGGCCTGAATTGGCCTTTTGTACAGCGTCCATACTTAAAGCACGAATGGCATTGGCAAGCTCGTTATAAGCCATTTTCTAAATCTCCTTTATTTCCTAATATAATGTTTGTCCGTTAAGGGACAATTCTCCCCTATCAAACTTAAGAATACTTTGACGACTGCCCGCTTTTAGATCATTTTCTTCAAAATACGGAGCATACAAATCAAAAAGTTTGGTGCCTTCCTCAAAAGTAGCATCTAGGACAATCTCACCTGTAAGGTTAGATAAATAACCACCATCGTATTTAAGATCGCCTGTGCCTTTGACCTCATACTTTTCACTTAAGGCACCTTGATGCAAGTAATCAACGATAACTTTACCTGCACTTTCATTGCTATTACTTAACTCTTCAATTAAAGGTAGGGTATTATTGACATGAGTTAAAAGCACTTTGACATCAAAAAGGCCACCCTCTTCATAGGCTAATTTTAAATTGCCTTGTAAATCGTAAAAATCCCCACTTTGATTAACACTTTGCGCTTGAGCATTTATGCTTATCTTTTGATAAAGAGTAGGTAAATAGGCATAATTTAAATTCTCAAGACCCACCTTAAGATTTAAATCCTCATTACCCTCAAGTAAAGCCTCACCTTCATTTAAGACATAAAAACGTGAAAAGCTTAAATCCTTAGTGTAATAATCTTTTACATCAAGTGAATATAAAAGATCACCCCAGGCGTATTTGATTTGCAAATCACTTGTCAAACTCTTGCCCCCTTCAAGGTATGGGCATTTCACACTAGCCTTAAAGGTTGAGTAGAAGGGGAAGATTTTGCCTTCAAGTTCAGCTTTAAATTCTGTTTGTGGCGCATTAAGCCCGCCAAAATCAAAAGAAGTACCTAAAAGATTTAGGTAATTTAGATCTTCTTGTAAAAGCTTTGAGCCATCAAAACTTAAAGTTGAGCCTAAAAGATCATAATCTAAGGTTGCAGTTAAATTTTGCTTTTTATCACCATCGTCGATAATAAGTTTAAGATCACTTGAAAATAAACCCTTATCTACAATTTCATAACTTAGTGAAGTTTTTGGCAAAATAAATTTGGCGGAGATTAATTGTACTTTTTGATTAAAGCCTTGAATTGTTTTATCAAATTGATATAAAGCTAAAGCGCGATTTAAAAAGAATAGAACTACTACTAAAATAAATAAGGCAATAAGTGCTAGATAAGCTTTATATTTTTTTAACATATTAATCCCTGCCCAAATTAAAACCGAAGTCTTGCGACTTCGGCTTTGTGAAATTTATCTTTTTATTAACCAAAAACCTTTCTATAGTCGGCTTGGAACTTAGCAATGCCTTGATCGGTTAATGGGTGCTTGGTCATTTGCTCAATTACCTTATATGGAACAGTAGCAATATCAGCACCTGCTAAAGCGCAGTCGGTGACGTGAATTGGGTTACGAACAGAGGCGCAAATAATTTGAGCATCAATATCGCCTACAGCAAAGATATCTGCGATTTGACGGATAAGATCGATACCAGGCTGTGAAATATCGTCTAAGCGGCCTAAGAATGGAGAAACATAGGTAGCACCAGCACGAGCGGCTAATAAAGCTTGGTTTGCAGAGAAGATTAAGGTTAAGTTAGTCTTAATGCCCTCAACCTTGCACATATGGCAAGCCTTTAAACCTTCAACGGTCATTGGGATCTTAACGATCATATTTGGGTGAATAGCGGCAATCTCACGGGCCTCTTTGATCATGCCCTCAGCATCTAAGGTAGTAGCCTTAACTTCACCTGAAATTGGGCCATCAACAATTGAAGCGATCTCTTTGATAACTTCTTTAAAATCACGACCTTCTTTAGCAATTAAAGATGGGTTGGTGGTAACACCGCAGATAACGCCCATATCGTTGGCTTTACGGATCTCGTCGACGTTTGCAGTATCAATGAAAAAACGCATGATAACTCCTAAGTTTTATACCAAAATCTAAGATGGCAAAAATAACCTTACTTAAGCCCACATAAGCACTTTTCAAGCTCTAAAGTTAGAGTTTGCGCGCTAATACGCTTGAAGCTTTCATTGATTGTACTAAAAAGCTTGCCCTTTTTGTGTATCGAAATTAAGAAACATGATGCACTTCTCAAATTTTCGCAACGCAAAAGGCACGTAAAAAAGCACAATTTTATTAAAAGTCAAGCTAAGTTTTTTAGCCCTAAAATGAAGTTTAGGTAGGTTTTATTTTGTGATGGAATAAGGGATCATGATGATCCCCGCAAATTATAAATAAATTTATAAAGTTTAAATTATGCAAACGTTTACGGAAAATTTACCCTTAATTCTCGTAAATTTTGTACAAAGCTTGCGTACCTAAATCCCCAAAGCCTTCATTTTGCAATTTTTCATATAATTTCAAGGCTAAAGCCGTACCTTCAAGGTTTAGATCATGCTCACGGGCCACCTCTAGGGCAATCTTTAAATCTTTGACAAAATGCTTTAAGAAAAAGCCTGGCTTAAAATCACCCTTTAAAATGCGTGGGCCATAGGAGTTCATAGAAAAAGAGCCTGCCGCCCCGCCTTGTAGAGTCTCTAAAACCTTTTGCGTATCAAGACCTGTGGCTTTAGAAAAAGCTAAAGCCTCACACAAAGCCATCATGCCTGCGGCAATGGCAATTTGATTGCAAGCTTTAGTAAGCTGCCCTGCCCCTGCATTACCAAAGCGCACATAGGTTTTAGAAAAGGCACTAAAGACCTCTTTTAAAGTCTCATACAAAGACTCATCCCCACCAAATAGCACCGTTAAAGTACCATTGCGCGCTCCCACATCACCACCTGTCACGGGAGCATCGGCAATTAAAAGGCCTCTTTTTGCACCATCACAGGCAATTTCTTGGGCCAAACTTGGAGTTGAAGTGGTCATGTCCACCCCAATCGAGTCTTTTTTCATGAAGTTTAAAGCACCCTTGTCCCCAAGCCAGACTTCTTTTACATCACTTACAAAGCCTACGATGCTTAATACTAGATCACAATCTTTTACACACTCTTCAATACTCTCACAAACTGTAGCGCCCTTTTGTGCCAAAGGTAGAGCTTTTTCCTTACTGCGATTGTAAACTTTTACGCTATAGCCTTTATCTAAAAGATGGGAGGCCATTGAAAAGCCCATCACGCCCGTACCAATAAAGCCAATCTTGGAAATTGCCATAAATCCTCCTAAAATAGAACTTAAATTTTAAATTTTAGCAAAGTTTGTGATTTATTTATGTTTAACGATTTATTACCCCTGTTACCTTTTATTGCCGTACTTTTAACTTTAATCTGCTCAATTTTAATTCCAGATCCGGCATCCTTTGTAAGCTCCAATTTAAAAGCCTTTTTTAAAGCAAGCTTAGGTGCGATAGTGGGCTATTATTTGGCGCAAAATTTAAATTTGGAAAAACTCCCGCCCCCACTTGCCGCCCTCTTAGGTGCTTTATTTGCTTTAACTTTAAATCACAAAGCAAAGGCCATGCTCTTTAAATCAGACAGGTTAGCGCTCTTGCTTTTAGTTTTAGTGCCCGTGGGGCTTTTAGGGCTTGATAACTTTAAACTTGAAGATAAATTACAAGGGATCTTAAGTACTTTTAATTTGGAGAATTTAAACCTTCAAAACTTAAAAGTTGAAGCGCTAAAGCAAGGACCTTTAGTGGCTTTAATTATGGTCTTTGTAAGTAAACTTCGCTATCAAAGACTTACCTTAAGAAAAATCTTAAATCTAAATCCAGGCACCCTTGCCCAAGCCTATCTTTTAAGTAGCTCTTGTGTAAATTTAATGCCTGGGATTAACAATCTGCAAAACTTAGGTTTAAAAGAGAGCCTGCCCTTTTTATTATTAGGAGGCTCTGGTGGCTTTAATCTTTTCTTTAGAAAAACGCGTAAAACAAGACGGGTAAGTAAAGCTAAGCGCACCTAATGCTTTTTATAGTTTTCTCTTAAAATAATACTAATAATTTGCTATATTAAGTTTGATTGCGTCCGACCCCCTCGAACTTGACGTACAAGCCTTAAATAGGATTTTTCAAATGTCCAGATTATTTACTTCAGAATCAGTATCTGAAGGACATCCAGATAAAGTTGCAGATCAGATCTCTGATGCAGTTTTAGATGCCTTTTTAGCCCAAGATCCTAAAGCTCACGTAGCCTGTGAAACTTTAGTTAAAACCGGTATGGTAGTACTTGCAGGTGAGGTTAATTCAACTGCTAATGTCGATCTTGAAAGTGTCGTTAGAAAAACGGTCTGTGATATTGGCTATAACTCAACTGAAGTTGGTTTTGATGGTCACTACTGTGCCTTTTTAAATGCTTTAGGCAAGCAAAGCCCTGATATTAATCAAGGTGTGGAGCGTGAAAGCCCAGAAGATCAAGGTGCAGGCGATCAAGGTTTAATGTTTGGTTACGCTTGCAATGAAACTGCCGTTTTAATGCCTGCTGCCATTACCTACGCTCACCTTTTAGTCATGCGCCAAAGCGAGGTCAGACGCAAAGGCATTATTCCGTGGTTACGCCCAGATGCCAAATCACAAGTGACCTTCCTCTACAATGATGACGGGAGCATTAACAGTGTGGATACCGTAGTGCTTTCCACACAGCACAGCCCTGATGTCTCCCTCTCCTCCGTAATTGAAGGCGTACAAGAGGAGATCATCAAAAAGGTTATTCCATCTGCCTACCTTACTAAAAATACTAAGTATTTTATTAATCCTACCGGCCGTTTCGTAATCGGAGGTCCGGTTGGTGACTGTGGCTTAACCGGACGCAAGATCATCGTTGATACCTACGGTGGTGCCGCCCGTCACGGTGGTGGTGCTTTCTCAGGTAAAGATCCATCTAAGGTTGACAGATCTGCAGCCTACGCTGCCCGTTATGTCGCCAAGAACGTGGTAGCCGCAGGTATTGCCTCAAGATGTGAGATTCAAGTCTCCTATGCAATTGGTGTTGCCAAGCCTGTATCCATTAGCGTAAATACCTTTGGCACATCAAAGAAGTATAACGATGAGCAAATTTCCAAGGCAGTAGCAGAAGTCTTTGACTTAAGACCATATGGACTTATTAAGATGTTAAATCTCTTACGTCCAATCTATAAGCCTACAGCAACTTATGGTCACTTCGGTCGTGACGGTTTCCCTTGGGAAGAGACTAATAAAAAGGACGACATTTTAGCCGCCCTCTCTTAATTTTAAAAAGACCCCCACCAAGCTTGGGGGTTTTTCTTAGAGCACCACTTCTTGAATTAAAACTGAAATATCATCCTCTTCAAGATTATCGCGACTTACTCTGTGGAAGATCTCCTCAAAGGTATAAAGATCACCTGGATAAATTACTACCACTGACTTATCACCATCTTGTAAGAAATTGTGCTCACCATATTCGGTATAGCGTGTAGCACCTACTGAGACTAAAATCTTACGTGGCAAATTAGCCTCATTTAAATAAGTATTGATCTCCTCAGCAGGACCTTCATTTTTTTGGAAATTTAACTTTTCAATTAACCAATCAATAAGCTTTTGGTAAAAATAGCTGTAATCTTTGACCGCACTATCCTCACCATAGACATGTGGTACCCCATCGCGCACTAAAAAGGAGGCGATGCGATAACGATCTAAAATGCCACCGGTCTCAAACTTATCAATCTTAATTAAATTAGAGCCCACTCCCTTTGATGAGGCACCCCAATTTTTCTTTTCAGAAATTTTCTTGGCCCCTTGTTTTCTAATTGAGCAATCGTTACTTGCACAAAAACCTTCAGGCTTTAAGCTTACTACTTTACCGTCTTGATATTGCACATCAAAGGTAATAGCAAGCTCAGGCTCAATTTGTAATTTCTCCTCGCCTTTTGGGAAAATAATGCGATATTCATCAAAAGGAAATACGGATAAGAACTTTGGGGTTTGACCTACAAAGTCTTGAGGTAAAGGAATAAAGGTTGGGAACAAGGCTTTTGGAGCATTAGCTTCTTTGGTTTTTACTTGAGTAAAATCTGAAGCCTCACCTGCTTGCTCTAAATGTCCGGTAAAATTTCCTGCAACACCAAAAGTTGCGGCACGTTTGAGATCAATATACATGTCTTACCTCTTTTCTTTTGCTAAACTTAGGCTTAATCTTACCTAATTTGTTAACTTTCTAAAAGGCATAAACACAAGCTATGAGAAAATTATCTAATATCCTTGCTCTAGCTCTCATAAGTGTCACTCTTGGCACTTGCGCACAAGCAATGGAATCTTTTAATGAAGCTAAAAAGGTCTTACCCTCAATTTACAAACAAATTGATGATCCTAAAACTATCTATTGTGGTTGTGATTTAAGCATTGAGCGCAATCGCTTTAACGTTGATTTAAAATCCTGTGGCTATAAGGTAAGAAAGCAAGCAAAACGTGCCGCCCGCGTTGAAATTGAACATGTGATGAGTGCTTGGGAATTTGGCCATCAACTTAAATGCTGGCAAGATGGTGGGCGTAAAAACTGCAATCGCAACTCCCCTCAATTTGAAATTATGGAAGGCGATCTTCACAATCTCTTCCCCGCCGTAGGTGAGGTAAATGGCGATAGGTCAAACTATCGTTTCCAAGATTGGAATGGTAAGCCTACACAATATGGGAAGTGTGAGATGATTGTCGATTTTAAAGGCAAAAGAGCGCAGCCGCCTAAAAACTCACGCGGTCTTATTGCACGTGCCTATCTTTATATGAGTGATAAATATAAAATTCGCCTCTCACAGGCTCAAAGACGCCTTTATGAGGCTTGGGATCGCATGTACCCTGTCACAGAAAGTGAATGCTTGCGCAATGAGCTTATTAATAAAGTGCAAGGCAATGATAATCCTTTTGTAAGCTGTCAATGCCGAGGACAATAATGCGTGAGATTAGAATTTATTTGCCAAAGCCTCAATTTCAAGTGGGTGAAAAGTGCTTTTTAGATGAAGAGGGGAGCAATCATCTCCTCAAAGTTTTAAAGGTTAAAGCCCAAACTTTAATTACGCTTTTCAACGGTCAAGGACTTGAGGCTCAAGCCTTAGTGCTTGAGAGTAAAAAACTTGCCGAAGTTCTAATTCAAAGCGTAAGTGAAAGATACGTTGAAAGTAATTTAAATCTTACTTTAGGACAGGTGATCTCCAAAGGAGATCGTATGGAATATATTCTGCAAAAAGCAACCGAGCTTGGTGTAAGCGAGATTACCCCCCTCTTTTCAAGTCGCTGTGTGGTAAAACTTGATGATAAACGCCTTGAAAAAAAGGTTGTCTCCTGGCAGAAAATCGTCATTAATGCCTGTGAGCAATGTGGACGCAGTGTAGTCCCCAAAGTAAATAACCCCATGGATCTTAAAGATTATCTAAATTGCGATACCGATGCTTTAAATTTAATCTTAGATCCTAAATCTCAAGTCCACTTAAAAGATTTGCCTTTACCCCAAGGTAAAATTCGTCTTCTAACCGGCCCTGAAGGTGGGTTGAGTGATGAGGAAGTTGAGATCGCAAAAAGTTTGGGCTTTCAAGGCATTAATTTGGGACCGCGCATTTTACGCACCGAAACGGCCCCCATTGTCGCACTTTCAATTTTAGGCGCTTTATTTGGAGATCTTTGATCATGGTAAATGATTTTGCTTTACATCAATTAGGTACAAAAAGTGCCTATTTTGATGAATACAACCCCCATCTTTTAGAAAAGGTAAGTCGCGCCCCCTCTCGCGCTTCCTTTAGAATTGCTACTAATCATGGTTTTGATATTTGGCGTTTATATGAAATAACTTATTTAAATCGCCTCTCCATCCCAGAAGTTGCCATGGGTATTATCACCATTCCTGCAACCTCTCCTTTTATTGTGGAGTCCAAATCTCTAAAGCTTTATTTAGGCTCTTTTACCCAAACTAAATTTGAGAACTTAGATGAAGTAGCCCAAGTTATTACCCATGATCTTGCAACCTTACTTGAAAGTGATTTAAAAGTAGATCTTTATCCAGTTGAAGAAGCCTCAGAGATTTTTGCAGTGAAAAAAATCCCTGGTACCTTAATCGATCTAAGTTCAGGCTTTGTGGTGGACAGTTTAAAGGTAAATCCCAATCTTTTAGTGCGCCATGAAGGCCCACGTGTGGAAGAGCGCTTGCGCTCAAATATCTTGCGCACCTTATGTCCTGTAACCTCACAGCCCGATCACGCAAGTGTCTTTATTAGCTATCAGGGTATGCAAATAAATCACTTAGATCTGCTGCGTTATCTCATCTCCTATCGCACCCATCAAGGCTTTCATGAGCAATGCACCGAGATGATCTATCATGATCTAAAGCTTAAATTAAAATTAGATAAGCTTGAAGTGATCTGTATGTTTACAAGACGGGGTGGAATTGATATTAACCCCATTCGCAGCGATTTTGCATACGATGCAAGTGAGGTTATTCGTCATTTAAGGCAATAATTAGCGCTTTCTTGAGCGCAAAGAGTGCGGGGCGTTCATACCATAAGCGCCCTGTGCAGCCTTTGAGGCAATCTTAGGATGATTTGCAAGCACATTATTAGTGGGGCTTGAAACCATCGGGCCATCGCGCAAAGTAGCGTTAGAATTAACCTTAGCTGTTGCAGTAGGCTTTTGATTAAAGACCACGCCTTGAGCTTTAAGTTTGGCAATCTCCAATGCTACATCCTCAGCACTTGTCCCATGCTCTTTAGCACTTACTTGAGGCTTAGTCTCAACTTGAGGCACTTTTTGCTCTTGAGGCTTTATAAAGCTTGGTTGAATAAAATCAGCTTTGCTTTGCGCAAAACTTGGCTCCTGAGATCTTAAGACCACCTTAGTGTTTTCACTTATGCTATCTTGATCTTGAGCAAGCGGTGCTTCTTCATATTCGTGCATGGCTTTAGCAAGTCTTTCACGAAGGTCCTGCTCCTCGCCTGCATCAACCTTTGAATGTGGCGTGACAAGCTCATGACCTGAAACACCTTGAGAGTCAAAAGGCACGGTAGGATCGATGTGCTCTTGAAAATCCTCATCTTTGGCATATAAAGGCTCTTGAGTTGGGAGATCATGATGACTTAAACGCCCAGCAAAACTTTGCGTTGACACTTGAGTATCCTCAAGACTCTCGGCACTTTCATAGTTCTCTTGAGGCTCATGATCGTCATTAAAGTCTTGTTGCATAGCCTGTGCTAAGCTTTTTCTAATTTCCCTTTCCTCATCTTCATCATCTTGATAATTATTGTAGGAAACCTTAGAGACTACTTGCTCTTGAGATTTACTCAAACGCTCAATGGCAGCTTGCGCCTCACGCTGTTTTTCAAGAATAAACTCAGGATCAAAGCTTTCCCCATGCTCAGGGGCGGCATATAAATTCTTAGGTACTTGATTAACTTTAGGTTTTAAATGCTCAAGCTCTGATTTTAAAGGATGCGCCTTAACATCATTTTTACTTCTTACCGCATACAACATATCAAGCTCTTCGGCACTTAAAAGTGTGTCATGCATAATCTTATCGTATGAGGCACCCTCGTCCATTAAATGCATGGCTCTATCGACCACCTCCTGCGAGTCAAAAAATGCTGGATCTTGCATCTGCAAGGTATTAGGGCGTGATATATGAGCCTGCTCTTGACGCGCTCTTTGCTCAATAAATTCTTTTTGCGCTCTAAGTGCTTGCTCTTTTAAATCCTCTTTACTCTCAGAGGTCTTTTCAAGATGCTTTGTAGGATTTATGGTATTTTTTACAATACTTGGGGTCTCGCCTGGAGTATTGACGGCCATTTCATGGGCTGAAACGCTCTTAAAATCAGCGCCACTTGCCCTATCATAAACTTGAGCTTTTAAGGTACTGCGAGTCTCTTCTTTTACCCCCTCACCTTTTAGTTTTTCCTCAAGCTTGTGAATACTATCGACTAAAGCATCATTATTTTCGCGTACCGCACGAAAAGCCCCTTCTAAGGCATTTAACTTAGCCTCAGAATGAGCTAATTTGCGGGCTAGAGTTTCGCGCTCTAATGTCATTCCATTTGCTTCTTGAGAAAGATCAAAATGATCTTTTTCTAAAAGCTCAATACGCTCTTCAAGGGAGGTGATCCTTTTTGAATTTATAAGAAATGATATGAGGACTAAGAGCAGTATTACTACTGCTCCACCTATTATGGAGTAGAGCGCAAGATCTAATCCAAATTGCACGTTTCACCTATCTTAGAGGTTTGCGACTTCTTGCCACTCGTCCTCAGACAATAGCTTATTAAGATCGATTAAAATTAAAAGTTCATTATTGCGATTGCACACACCGCAAATAAATTTAGCTGACTCCTCAGTACCAACATTTGGGGTATCATCAATATCAGCTGTATTTAAATCCACAACTTCAGCCACTGAATCTACTAAGATACCAATTACCTGCTTATCAGATTCAATGATCATAATGCGGGTATTTTCAGTAACCTCTGCAGTAGGTAAACCAAAGCGCATTCTAGTATCAATTACGGTTACTACATTACCACGTAAGTTAATGATACCAAGTACATAAGCTGGGGCACCAGGGACTGGGGCGATATCAGAATAACGTAATACCTCACGTACCTGCATGACGTTCACGCCATAGATCTCTCTGTCTAACTGGAACGTCACCCATCTTAAAAACTCACCTTTATTGCCATCATTTGGATCGTAGACAGCTTGTACGCTATTATTTTCATCGGCCATTTTCAATTCCTTTAAGCCACACGACTTACAAAATTAGTGTAAAGATATCACGCCTTAAGTCAAAGCGCAAAATCATTAACTCAAATCTTTGATCTGATCTAACATCCGCGGATTAAAGCCACTTTCAAAAAGCTTAATTAAAGCTTGCACATGAATTAAAGCGCACATTTGCTCTTTAACAATGCCTGCAAGCCACGGTCTTGATCCTGCACTTTGCCGCCATTTCACGGCATCTTTTAAAATTGTCCTATTACCTTCAAGTTTATCGCAAGTTAAAGCCCAGCGACTAGTGCCTAAGGTAATAATGTAAGGATAAGGCTCCTCCCGTCCTGCATAATCTTCTTTGACAAAGCGCAAGGTATCAACAACATTGATCTTCTTGCCACGAATATCCGTCATACCTAAAAACCAATTAGGCTGCCCGAAGATATAGGTTAATTTAGTAGTCTCAAAGATACTACCTAAATCAATTAAAGGTACGGCAAAACGCACTCCGCCTACCACGAAAAATAATGTTTGAAACTCCCGGCCAATCTCAATATTCTGCCAAGTCTCAAAAACCTCACGACTCTCTTGTGAAGCACCCTCTTGCGTTAAAACCTTTGCAATCTTCTCCTCTTGCTTTGAGGCAACTTTTTGCGTTTGCGCTTTGGTTTCAACTTGAGGGGCAACTTCAACCTTGCTTTCAACTTTAACTTGAGTTTCAGTTGCTCTTTGAGTTTCAGTCCCAGTGGCAACTTGAGTGTCTGTGACACTTTCAGTAGTGGTTGCAAGCTCAGTTTGAGTTTTTGGCACTACCTCTTGAGTTTTAGTTTCAACTAAAGGCTTAGTTTGAGTGTCAACCGCACTTTGCTCTTGCGTTTTAGTTTCAACTTTTGGCTCAGTTACAACGGTTGTTTCCTGTGCCTCAGTACTTTCAATAGTTGAAAGCAATTGCTCAAGACTTGGTGCTTCTGCAAACTCAACTTTAGGTAAGACCTCTTCTTTTTCAATTTTTTGCAATTGAGGCTTATAAACTTCCTCTTTTGCAAAGTCCTCCATTTGAGGGACTTGAGGCTTACTTTCTAAATTTGTACTTGACGGGGGAGGTGGAACTTGAGCTTTATCAATTTCCCGAACTTCCACCGCCAGCATTTGCTTAAAGTAATCAAGTAAAGTTTCATCTTCGCGGTTTTGGTGAGATAAAGACATTAAACTTTGCCTCCCATCATATTTTTAACCGCACTTGAAACTAATTCTTCACTGTGATGAGTAAGAGCAATGCCATCGTCACTATCATCAGCGAGCACCGCCGCTAATGCTGGGGTGACATTTGACTTATCATTTGAAAGCTCATGGGATACTAAATCACAAAGTAACTCACGATAAGCCTGAGAGCCGCGACAGGCCGGATCCATCAAAGGTAAAGGCAAACGCCTTGAGCTTGATTCTCTAAAACGCGTATCAATTGGAATGCAACCATTCCAAAGTTTTTGATAATGCTCACGCATAAATTCTAAACTCTGGTTTGAAGCCCGGGTTCTTTTATCAAACATGGTGGGCACAATCAAATAATCAAAATTAATACTAGGATCGGCATGGGTCATGATATCAAAGGTTCTAACCATGCCTTGTAAGCCTTTAAGGGCTAAAAACTCAGTTTGGGTAGGCACTAAAATTACCGTAGAGGCCACTAAAGCATTGACCATTAAAGCACCTAACACCGGAGGGCAGTCAATTAAGACTACATCATAACAATCGCGAACTTTACCTAAGGCCTCAGATAAAATGCGCCCCACGCCCTGACGGCCTGACAGTTGCCTGTCAATCGTCGCTAATGTCATTGAAGAGGGCAAAATATCTAAACCTTGATGGCGAGTTCTTGTGACAGTTTTTAAAAAGAGCTCGCGCGTCACCTCAGGGGCTGCGTAAAGATCAAACAAATTGTACTCAGGAGCATCATCGTCAAAGCCTAAGTATGAAGTCAAAGAGGCATGAGGATCGGTATCAATGACCAAAACCCTTAAATGCTCTTTTTGTAACCACCCTGCAAGCGAGGCGACGGTGGTGGTCTTACCCACCCCGCCTTTTTGGCTTGCTACAGCCCAAACTAACAATCAATGTCTCCTTTACTGTGCGTTGAAGTTAAGCTCTAAATTGCCATCAGCGCCACGATTAAACTGAATGCCACCTGCACCTGCATTAATTGGATTAGTGGACACAATCTTCTCTGACTCACCAGGTAAAATTGGTAGATCAGTAGGTTTAATGGCGTTGCGTGAAATGGCAATGACCACTCGGCGATTTTGCGCGCGTCCTGCTCTTGTTGAATTAGAGTAGAACGGTGAGTATTGACCGTAGGACTCAGTTGCCAATCTTTGAGGTTGTACACCAAAGGCTTCAAGCTCATTTAACACCGCCACGGCACGGGCTGATGATAATTCCCAATTATCTTTGTAAACACTATTGGCCACAAAGGTATTGTCAGTGTAACCACGCACCCTTACGTAATTGTTAATTGTCGATAGAGTCCTGGCAATTGCCGCAATCACTGGGCGTGAGGAGTTGAGCACGGAGGCACTGTCCTCAGCAAAGAGTAAAGATGAACCAATATTAATGGTAATAAAGCGACTGTCTTTTTCTACCATAATACTAGACTCTAAACCTAACTCTTCAATGGTACTTGAAATTGAGCGCTCAATGGCATCAAAAGGCTCACCTACTGTAGACTCTCCTAAATCATCGCTATCTGATGGTCCTTGTCCGCCTTGATCTAAGAAATCACTCTCACCACCTGGAGTGATACCGCCTTCACGGGTTGCATGTTGTGGTAAATCAGTAGTCTCAAAATCGCGAAGATCATGACCTTGAGTTGGGGTCTCTAACTCAGATTGAGTTAAATTACCTTCAACTGATGGATCTTCTTCAGAGTCTAATGACTCATTCACCGGGGCGCTGACCCCAAAGTCCATCACGCCGCCACCGCCTTGCGAGTCAGCATTGACATCTTGAGCATTAGCAGAAGCTGTAGCTAAAACCGCCTCAGTTTGCGCGGCCGCAATTGGACCTGGTAGGGCAATCACACCTTGCGTGGAGGAGATCATGCCAATTTCATTAAATGATTGCACCAAGCCTTGAACCATGGACTGCGCTTCAGATTGTTTAGTCATGGCAAAGGAGTACAAAACCACGAATACAGCAAACATCAAGGTCATGAAGTCGGCGTATGAGACCATCCATCTTTCGAGGTTCTCATGACCTGCAAACGGTTTTTTAATTGCCATGCTGATGCCTCACTAATCTGCTCTAATACCAGTAAAGACAGCGATACGACGCTTTAACATAATGGTATTTTCACTACCACAAATAGATACTAAACCCTCTGCGGTCATGTATTTGTAAAGGGCAAGTTTGGCGTTTAAAGTGCGAATTCTATTGGCAGTTGGAATGCATACAATATTTGCAAACACCAAGCCGTAAATAGTTGCCACGAAGGCCACTGCAATAGATGAACCTAAAAGATCTGGTCTGTCCAAAAGGCTCATGGCGTGAATCAAACCTAATACAGCGCCGATAATACCCATGGTTGGTGAATAACCGCCCATTGATTCAAAGAACTTAGCATTAGTCTCTAATCTTTGCTGCTCAACTTGAATGGCATTATCAAGTAAGGTGGCAAGGCTGTCTTTATCCACACCATCGACAATCATCTGAATGCCGCTTCTTGTAAAGTCATCGTTGGCACTGCCCACAGAATTTTCCAGGGCAAGTAAACCTTGTTGACGGGCAATAGCTGACATACTAGATAAAAGCTCAGATTGAGAGTACATGTTAAATCTTGGAGGGGAGATTAACCAAGTCAAGTGGCTTAGCGCGGAGAGCAACTCTTTAATACTAAATTGCACCACGCAAGCTGACATTGATGCACCAACTACCACTAAGAAGGCAGGGAAATTAATCAAAGCCCCAGGATGAGTGCCCTCTAAGATCATCGCGAAGATAATACAACCTACGCCTGTAAACACACCGATTAGATTCATAAAAAATCCTCTTTTTAGCGCTACATTTCTTCTTTGATGTAGTCGGCGATTTTATCTAAAGGTACGACCTGATCGGCTAAGCGTGCATTGACTACTGCCTGTGGCATACCATAGACCACACAGCTTTCTTCATTTTGCGCCCAGATAACAGATCCTGCCCGTTTAAGTAATCTACAGCCCTCACATCCATCAGAGCCCATACCAGTTAAAATCATAGCAAGTACTCTGCCCCCATAAACTTGGGCTAAAGATGCAAAAGAGACATCGACACAAGGATGATAAACAACTCTTTCATCACCCCTTAAAATTCTAATGCGAGCTTTTCCAGCCCCCCTTTCAAAAATCATTTGCATACCGCCTGGGGCGATATAGCAAGTACCAGCCTCTAAAATATCCCCATCTTTGGCCTCAACAACCTTAAGCTGTGACATCGCATTAAGTCTTTGGGCAAAAGTTGCGGTAAAAGCAGGTGGCATGTGTTGCACAATAATTACCGGCACCTTTAATTTTGGAAGCTTTGGAATAATATTTTGTAAAGCAATTGGACCTCCTGTGGAACTTCCAATAGCTACAATCTCATGAGTCTTGCCTGAGCGTCTGAAAACTGTGGTCTCACCTTTGTGATTGCCAAAGGTAAATTGCATGGCCGCAGCAGGCTTGCCTCTATCTACATCACCTAATTGATCTTGAATTTTCTCGTAGGCCAAGCGTGAGGAGCTTCCCATAGCGCGAGCCCCAGGTGAAACCGTAGATCTTAAATTAGAGGAAGGAGTACCTAAAGTAGGTCTTAGTGCTGATGATGCAGTACCAGGACGTGTCGTACTTGATAAAGTACTTGAGCGTAAAGTACTAGTACCTGCGCGAGTGCTTGTAAGAGTACTTGTAGTCCTTAAAGGAGTGGTACCTGCTGCAGAGCGCGTTGCCGTCACAGCAGATGGTGCTCTTATTACCCTACTTCTTGCCACCGCTTTAATGTTGGCGCGCAATTCATTTAAAGCATCTTCACGGCGGTGTGCGATATCGTCGAAATTTTTGGGCATAAAATCGACGGCACCTGCCTCTAGTGCTTTAAAGGTTGAATTTGCACCTTCAAAGGTTAAAGAGGAGAACATTAAAATTGGAGTTGGGCATTTGGCCATGATCTCTTTTACTGCGGTAATGCCATCCATTACCGGCATTTCCACGTCCATGGTCACTACGTCAGGGCGAAGACGTGCAGTCATCTCCACGCCTTCTTTACCATCCTTTGCCTCACCACAGATCTCAAGTGACGGATCTGCTTTGACGATCTCTGTAAGACGCTTTCTAAAAAAGGTCGAATCATCAACAATCAGCACCCGGATCGCCATCATTTACCCCCTAAAATCTTCCTAAATTCTTGTGTCCATAGGCTCTAATGAGTCCTGGAATATCAACAATCAAAGCAATACCACCATCTGAGGTTACTGTAGCTCCGGCCATGCCTGGGGTATGGCGTAAGACCGTATCTAAAGGCTTAATTACAACTTCTTCTTGTCCTAAAAGATCGTCTACTACAAAACCTACTAATTGTGTGGAACTTGCTTGTACTAAAACAATATGTGCCTTACCTTTTAAGTACTCATCTATCGGTTGATTTTCAAACCATTGTTTTAAGAAGAACAAAGGCACCGCCTTCTCACGAATTACAATAGTATTCAAGCCATCGACAACACGCATTGAATCTAAGCTTAAATAGAAAATCTCAGACACTTGAGTTAAAGGCAGAGCAAAAGTGCGATGTGAAACTTCAATCATTAAGGTCGGGAGAATGGCTAAGGTTAAAGGTACTTTAATTTCAATGGTGGTACCTTTACCATACTTTGAAATAACTCTCACCGAGCCATTTAACTTAGCAATATTAGTTTTCACCACGTCCATACCAACACCGCGGCCTGAAATATCAGTAACCACGCTGTTAGTTGAAAAGCCTGGGGCGAAAATTAAATTCAAAGCCTCTTCATCAGAAATTCTTGAGGCTGCCTCTTCATCAATGACCCCCTTTCTTACGGCTACTTGACGTAAGATATTAGGATCCATACCTTGGCCATCATCGCTGATTTCAAGGAGAATATGATCACCTTGTTGAGAGGCAGATAAAACTACAGTACCAACTTCCTTTTTGCCATTGGCCAAACGCACTGCAGGCTCTTCAATACCATGATCACAACAGTTTCTGACCATATGGATCATCGGATCGGCAAGTGCGTCGACTAGATTCTTATCAAGTTCAGTGTCCTCACCCTCCATCTTAAGCTCAATTTTCTTATTAAGCTTGCGGGCTAAGTCGCGTACCTGTCTTGGGAAGCGGCCAAAAACTTTCTTAATTGGCTGCATACGCGTCTTCATCACTAAACCTTGAAGATCGCCTGTGACGACATCTAAGTTGGCGATCGCCTTTGACATATCTTGATCAGATCTGTGAGCGGCAAGTGAGACTAAACGATTTCTCACGAGTACAAGCTCACCTACCATGTTCATGATGTCATCTAAAATCTGGGTATCTACACGTACTGTGGTATCTACAGCCTCAGCCATTGGAGCTTTAGCCGGGGCTTTTGCATCTTTAGCTTGAGCACTAGCACCGGAAGGTTTAGCTGTAGTTGGAGTAGCTTTTGCAGCAGGAGCTTGCGCCTTTGGTGCAGGAGCGGCAGCTTGGACTTGAGCTTTTGGCTTTGCATACTCCTCATCAGTTGCAACTTTAAGCTCACCTTTAGCATCGGTTGGAGCTTTGCCTTTTGAGCCTTCAATGCCTGCAGATTTTAATAACTCATCAAAATCAGCATCCGTTGAATCACTTTGATTAGCCAAATCACCTTCAGCACCTGGTGCCTTGCCCTTACCGTGTAACTGATCTAAAAGGGCTTCAAACTCATCTTCTGTTATATCATCAATAGTGCCTGAGGCTGCGGCAGTTGGAGTGTCAGTATTTTTGGGTAAATCTTCAATTTTAACTTCCACAGGCTCAGGGGCAGGTGCAGGAGCAGCAGGAACTACCGTTTCTGCAGGAGCGGCCTCTTGTGGAGCACTTTCTTGAGCATTAGCATCGGTAATTTTACCGTCTGCTATATCGTGTAATCTTTGAATAAGTTCAGCAGGAGCAGGATCTAGAGGCTCTTTGTTTTGCACTTGAGCAAAAAGACGTGAGATCTCATCGTGGGCCTGTAAAATAGCATCCATCAAAGCTGCACTCATATTGACTTTGCCATTTCTTAACATGTCAAAGACATTTTCTGCAGCGTGACAAATCTCAACTAATTCTTTTAACTCTAAGAAGCCAGCACCACCTTTAATGGTATGAAAGCCTCTGAAAATAGCATTGAGAAGATCTTTATCATCAGGTGTCTTTTCGATCTGCACCAACTGCTCGTCGAGGTTTTCAATAATCTCACCGGCCTCTACCAGGAAGTCTTGTAAAATCTCCTCATCCATTTATGCTCCCTCCACAACTAGAAGCCTAAACTTGCCAAAAGATCATCAACATCGTCTTGATTGGATACGACTACCCCACTTTCCTTTTGGCTTTCCAAAGCAGGTCCAGTTAACTCATGTCTTTCATCTTCAATCTTCTCGGCTAATCTCTCATCACGAGACTTAGGCTTAATACCTGAGATTTCAGAGAAAGTAATTAAGAATTTAACTAAATCGTCTTCAATCTCGGTCACAAGACTTATCACCTTTTGAATCATTTGTCCGGTTAGATCCTGATAGTCTTGGGCCATTAGAATTTCGTTTAATTGATGCGACAGTGTATTTGCATTATCACGCGTCGTATTTAACATTTCATCAATTTGATGACATAAAGTCACAAATTCAAAACGATCAATATGACCGTGCATCAGACGATCCCACATCGGCATTAAATTTTCAATAGAATTAATTACTTCTTGAGCAATAGGCTTACAGGCATCAACCGCATCTAGAGTGCGCGTTGCTGCTTTATCAGTCATTTGAATAATATATCTTAATCGTTCTGAGGCATCTGGAATTTCAATATCAGCAATATCACGAAGTCTAGGATCTTCGGCAAAATTACAGATTGCAGTATGCAAATCACGTGTTAAATTGCCAACTTCCTGAAAGACATTAGGCTCAGTTCTGCGCACAATAGCAAGAAAACGGTTATCTGCCTCCTCTTGCATACCTGCTTCAAGATACATTACAAGCTCCTGAGCCTCTTCTAAAGTAATCTTAGGCTTAGGTTGCTTTTCGTTTTCCATGTCTTGACTTACCATACGCTTAAATCCTTATCCTTATGCCAAAGTCTTTAATGACTTAATTATTGTTCGCCGTCAATGCGCTCAAAGATCTTATCTAATTTATCTTTCAAAGTCGCAGCGGTAAATGGCTTTACAATATAACCATTTACACCAGCTTTGGCAGCTTCAATAATCTGATCGCGCTTAGCCTCTGCAGTTACCATTAACACTGGCAAAGATTTAAGCTTTGGATTCTTTCTAATTTCACGTAAGAGATCAATACCCTGCATCACCGGCATGTTCCAGTCGGTAATTACAAACTCGTAATCACCATCCTCAAGCATCGGTAAAGCAGTAGAACCATCATCTGCCTCAAAGGTATTGTTATACCCTAAATCGCGCAATAGGTTTCTGATGATACGACGCATTGTTGAAAAGTCGTCAACAATTAGTATTTTAATATTTTTATTCAAAGCAAAGCTCCTTGCTTTTATCTTTCCAAAGAGGTTTAAAACTCTTTGCTACTTCTAAACATAATCAGTAACTGATTAATGTTATTTTAGCCCTGATTGATTTTACCAGGTTTAACTTACAAAAGCGGCAAAATGTTTAATTTACAGTCCAATCATGTAACAGAGATCTAAGTCTTGCCATAGCTTGCGACAAAATTTGACAAACTCTTGACTCAGATACTTCTAAAACTTGACCAATCTCACGCAAATTTAGCTCTTCATCATAATAAAAAGCTAACACTTGTTGTTCGCGAGTTGGAAGCTCAGAAATAGCCTTTGCTAAAGCTTGCCTAAACTCTGAGGTAGCTAGTGCATTGAAGAGCTTGTCTTCATGATTGCTACTGCTATCTGCTGACAGTACATCTTCACTGACGCCTAAATCTTCAATTCCAATCATTTGTGAAGTTGAAGAATCAAGCAACATCTGACGATACTTCTCAACGCTTACCTTTAATTCGGCAGCAATTTCAACATCTTTAGGCTCTCTACCTAAACGATGTGATAAAACCGTGATCGCTTGCGAAATTTCGCGTGTATTACGATGCACAGAACGAGGGGCCCAATCACTTGCGCGCATCTCGTCTATCATTGCACCTCGAATTCTAATTGAGGCATACGTCTCAAAGACAGCACCATGACCTTCTTCAAAATTCTGCAATGCGTCCATAAGACCTAACATTCCAGATTGAATGAGATCATCAACCTCTACAGAGGCGGGTAGGCGTGCCTTCAAATGCAGAGCAATACGTTTTACAAGCGGAGCAAACTTCTCTATCTCAAGATAGCGCGTATCTTTTTTCTGTTGAAGATATGCTTGCGCACCGCTTCTCATACTCCCCATGACCTAGTCCGTGTTTCTGTAAAAAAACTGACTTATTTTAACATATTATGCTAATCTTAGGGAGATTTAAGCATTATCTTCTTGATCTTTTGGCTTTTGATCTAAAGCGCTATTAGCTTTTAGATCTCCAACTTTAGGCGGAGCTTTGATTTCTTCGCTCTTACTTTGCACTAAAGGCTCCATGAAGAACTCTAAGCTACCATCGGCATGTTCTGGAACTGGCCAGGAGAGCACACGATGGGCTAAAGCTCTAAAGGCTCTTGAGGCAGGAGAGGCTGGATACAAGTCAATTACACAAGAGCGTCTTCTTATGGCATTGCGCATATTAGGATCGGCTGGAATGCAAGAGACTAACTCTAAGGTTACATCTAAGAATCTGTCGGTTACTGAAACTAATTTTCTAAACATGCTCTTGCCTTCTTCAAGAGAATGCACTTGATTGGCCACGATTCTAAAATGATCGACCTCATAATCATTAGCTAAAACCTTCATTAAAGCATAGGCGTCAGCAACTGAGGTGGTTTCATTGCACACAATCATGACTACATCTTGGGCAGCTCTTGCAAAAGAGAGCACCATATCGGAAATGCCTGCTGCAGTATCAATAATTAAAACATCAATATCATCTTCTAAAGATGAGAAAGCATGAATAATTCCGGCTAATTCATCTACCGACAATTCAGCCATCTCTTTTAAACCTGAAGAGGCGGGAATTATTCTAAGACCTAAAGGGCCTTCTTTTACAATGTCATTTAAATCACATTCACCACGTAAGACATGACCTAAGTTTTTATCAACTCTAAGTCCTAACATAACATCAATGTTTGCAAGACCTAAGTCAGCATCAAAGAGCATGACTTTTTTGCCCATTTCGCTTAAGGCAGCAGCAGTATTGAGGGCAACTGAGGATTTACCCACGCCACCCTTTCCTCCGGTGACTGCTATAACTTTAACTGGGCCTCTAACTTTGGCTTTCTCGTTATCCGACATAATTAAACCTTAAATCCCTATTTTATAAATCTGTACTAGTCTTGTTTTTCTAAGCCCGCAAAGGTCATTTGCACCAATGCACGTCTATCGGGCACACTTAAATCCTCAGGTACTTTCTGCCCAACAGTAATATAACTTAGAGTCAAATTATGCTTCAAGCATAAACTTAAAGCATCCCCAAGATTATCGCTTTCATCAACCTTAGTCAAAATAAGACCACTTAACGGTACTTCTTTAAAGTAGCTCCAAGCCTTATCTAAGACTCGTCTTTGAGAGGTTGCAGGCAGCACTAAGTAATTTTTAAGTCCAAGACTAGACTGCGCTTTAAGTTGTGCAATTTGTGTGCCAAAGCGCTCATCCTTAAGCCCTACACCTGCGGTATCTAAAAGCACTAAAGACTTATCTTTAAGCTTGGTTAAAAGATCTGCTAAATCGGCAATTGACTTTAAAGTGTAAGTATCGCAACCCATGATCCTACCATAGGTTTTAATTTGATCTAAAGCCCCAATACGATAATGATCTGAGGTTACAAGAGCCACTTGTCCTGGACCATAGCGCATCACAAAGCGTGCGGCTAATTTTGCAATGGTGGTAGTCTTGCCCACCCCTGATGGGCCAATTAAAGAGATCACACCACCGTCTGAGACAATTTCATCTTTTCCAATTTTTAACTTTTGCTCTAAGATGGCGGCCACTTCTTTAAGTGCCGATTGCAATGTTGCATCTTCTCTTAACTTTGGAATAAGCTCAATTGCAACTTCTTTTTCAAAACCTACTCCCTCAAGTAAAGAGAGTACCATAGCTTTAATTGGCTCTTCTCTTGTCTGAGAGTCTTTAATAAGACCTGCAAGCTCAAATTGCAAAAGCTGTCTTAAAGACTTCATCTCATCTTTAAGCTCACTTATATCCTGAGCTCTACCATCGGCAAAAGACTCAATACCACTTCTTAAAAGTTGTAATTCACGGGCCTTTTGCTCGCGAGTTTTGGCAAAAAGCTTGGCAAAGTCCTTTTGCTCAGAAATTGGTTTTGGAGCCTTGGGAACTGGTCTTTTTACTTGGGTGCGATTTGGACCTGCAAAACGAGGATCATTGTTAAACCCTGCACCTAAGTCTGAATCATCAACTTGAGTGCTTACATGCTTTTGGCGTTCTAAGATATCTAAAAGACTCATAGCAAATGTAGATCCATCGTTTTTAGTTGCCAAGGCGTCACTCTCATCGTCTGACAACTTTTGATTATTCTCTAAATCCTGCTGCAGGGATTGAGCCCCTTCTTGCGATATTGAGACTTCATCATCAGCTAGGAAGAAGGATTTTCCTGTCTCAGATGAGTCATCTTGCGTCGGCTTTTTGACATCATCAAAACCTACAACAATTTCTACGCCGGATTCTGTTCGATTATTTGACATAATCACGGCATCAGGTCCTAGCTCATTTTTAATCTGAGCTAGCGCCGCTCGCATATCTTCAGCTACAAATCGCTTAAGTTTCATAAAAAAATTAACCTATCAATTCCTTAACTTAAGTTTAGGCAAAAGTGACTGCATTTTGCAATGGCCTAAACGAAAAAGACTTAAACTTAAGCCTAAATTTTTTATCGTCCCGGAGGAATTTGATTAACCCCATTGCCAATTACACTTACAATTCTAATTTGCTTATCATCAGGGATCTCCTGATAGGATAAGACTCTAAGACCTGGAATGGTATTTTTCACAAAGCGCGACAAGGTCGAACGTAAAATACCTGAGGTTAACAAGATTGCAGGCTCGCCTTGCATCTCTTGCGTTAAAGTGGCCTCTTGCAAGGACTTTTGCAAGCGCTCAGCCAAACCTGGTTCAATACTTACACCTTCGGCACCACCAGTTTCTAAAGATTTATGCAAGACTTTTTCTAAATCTGGGGCTAAGGTTATCACCGGAATTATCATATCGCCACCTACAATATCCTGCAAAATAAGTCTTCTCAAACCAATACGGCAGGCTGCAGTTAACACCTCAGCATCCTGACTCTTAGGTCCGTATTCAACTAAGGTCTCAAGGATGGTGCGCATATCACGTACCGGAACGCCTTCATTTAAGAGGTTTTGTAAGATCTTAGTTAAAAGTCCCAAAGAAATTACTGATGGCACTAAGCCGTTAACAAGTTTAGGTTGCGTGCGGGCTACTAAATCTAAGATATTTTGCACCTCTTCTTGTCCAATTAATGAGGCACAATTATTCGAGAGAATTTGCGATAAGTGGGTGGCAATTACCGTTGAAGTATCAACTACGGTATAACCTAAGCCCAAAGCCTTATCATTATCAGATTTTAAAATCCACACCGCATCTAGTCCAAAGGCTGGATCTTTAGTTTTAATACCTGAGATCTCACCGAAGACTTGACCTGGATTTATAGCCAGATCTCTATCTACTTGAATTTCAGCCTCACCAAAGGTCACCCCCATCACGGTGATGCGATAAGAGTTAGGCCCCAAATCCAAATTATCGCGAATGTGCACGGATGGAATTAAAAAGCCCAAATCTTGGGAGAGTTTCTTTCTTACACCTTTGACACGGCTTAAAAGCTCACCGCCTTGACTCTTATCAACAAGTGGAATTAAACGGTAACCTACTTCAAGGCCAATCACATCAACTTCAGCGACATCATCCCAAGAAAGCTCTTTTTGCTCAACAGGCTTTATATCAGAAGGCATTGGCTTTTTCACCTCTTTTGCCTTTTCTTGCTTATATCTTACATAATAGCCCAAAGCAGCACAGAACATAGCTAAACTTAAAAAAGCAAGATGTGGCATTCCAGGCACAATGCCCATCACAAATAAAACGCCTGCGACAATAAATAAGGTCTTAGGTTGGGCTAGAAGCTCGGAGGTAACCTGCTGTCCCATCTCTTTGTCCGAGGCATTTTGCCTTGTCACAATAATAGCGGCAGCAACTGACAGTAATAAAGATGGGATTTGAGCGACAAGACCGTCACCTATAGTTAATAAGGTATAAATACGCCCACAATCTGCAAAGGTCATGTCATGCTGTAGCATACCAATGATGATGCCACCTACAATATTAATAATTAAAATTAACAAACCTGCAATCGCATCGCCTTTTACAAACTTTGAAGCACCATCCATGGAGCCATAGAAATCAGCTTCACGGGTTACATCCGCACGTCTTTGTTTGGCTTGTTCTTGATTAATTAAACCTGCATTTAAGTCAGCATCAATGGCCATTTGCTTACCTGGCATAGCATCTAAGGTAAAACGTGCTGACACTTCAGAAATTCTTCCGGCACCTTTGGTTACGACCACAAAGTTAATGATCATTAAGATAGAGAACACGATAATACCTACCGTGTAACTACCACCCATCACCACGTTACCAAAAGCTTCAATCACCTTACCTGCAGCGGCCGTTCCCTCTTGACCGTGTAACAAAATAACACGCGTTGAGGCAACGTTTAGTGACAGACGCAAAATGGTGGTTAGAAGTAAAACGGTTGGAAAGGAGCCAAAATCAAGGGGGCGTTTGGCATAAATGGCAACTAAGAGCACCACCATTGATAAGGCAATGTTAAATGAGAAGAGCATATCAAGGAGCACCGGTGGCATCGGCAAGGTGATCATTGATAAACAGGCTAAAACTAAAATTGGGGTGCCAAGTTTAAACATCGCCATTTTCTTATAGGCGGTATTTCCTATAGCAAGTCCCTTGGCAACCTTAGGATTACCTTTTGCCAGAGTATAGAACTCCACTACCTTTTTGGGCATCTTCAAATGTGATCTAATGGAGTCTACAAATGCCATTGAGGCCATCCTCTTCTATCTATTTAACTTAAAGCCAATTCCTTGGCACAAACTTCTTAAAAAAATAAGTTTGCAACTATTATGCCTAAGAAATGCTTAATTTTGGAAACTATTTCTTAGCGCTAACTAAATTATCTAAAGTGCGCAAATGAGAAATTAAATTGCGATACTTGCCCCACTGTCCTCTATAGACCTCTTGAGCCATGGGATGAACGCTCATTTGAGAGGGCAATTCAAGTTCATTTTCTAAAATTTCCTTAAGGCGCACAATTAACACATACTCAAGCCACTGATGAAAATCCATGCTATCAATGCAAAAAGGCGCAGTTGATAAAAAAGCCTCGTCTTGAGGACGCCCTTCACTGCCACCCCATAAAGCTAAAGTCTTAAGCTCTGCTTCTATTTGTTCTAGGACCAATAAAATTTCAATGTGTCTTGACATTCCTTAACCTCAAAGGTTCTTTTGCTTAGATTTTGTTGACGCATTATAGTTTTAACCTCACATAGTGTCAAAAAAAGACTCTTGATTTACACCCCTCCCATGCCTTTAAGCCTTAATTTTTTATAATCGTGAACAATAAAGCTAATCATTAATGCCTACTTACTTTGCAACCATACTAATTGAGATCTCACCACCAAGAGTAAAACACAAGACACATACTTTCTTTGACGACAAACAATGCCGTGCTCCTAATCCATAATCAAAGATAAGATTAAGAAAATCTTTCTAAGTCTTTCCTATGTTTAACCCATTATCCTAAATTTTAAAATTTAAAAGAGGATGTTTATTATGAAACTTTCAACTAAATCATTACTTGCCGCTATGCTCTCAACTGCTCTTTTAACCTCAGCCCCACAGGTTTTAGCCAAAGATAATACCAACACTGGCACATTAACTGTGACAGGCTATGGTGAATACAAGGTAAGCCCAGATCTTGCAACTTTAAGCTTTGAAGTAAGCGCCTATGAAAAGGATGCTAAAACTGCCCGTGAGGCCGTTGAAAAGACAGTAACTTCTTTTACAAAGGCTTTGGAGAAATTAAAGCTTGGGGATAAAGCCATTACTGCTCAATCCTTAAATGTGAGCCCACGCTATGAAACAAATAAGGATGGCAAAGTCGAGCGCATTATGTATCAAGCCTCCCGCATGGTTACAGTAAAACTTGATAATTTTGAGTTAATTGCAGATGTCACTGACGTTGCTTTTGCAAGTGGAATTAATGAGGTCGGACATTTTAGTTATGAGCTAAAAGATCCTAAGGCTGCTCAAAAAGAGGCTCGTTTAAAAGCCATTGCAGATGCTAAAGAAAAGGCTTTAGAGTTAGCCCAAGGCTTTAATGTCAAACTTGGTATGCCCATTAACTTAAGCTATGAAAATCAAGACCATGTGATTATGCCTCGCACCATGATGCTTAAAGCAACAGCCTTAAATAGTACAGGTTCTGGCCCTGAGAGCGTGTATATGGTCGATGATCTCACTATTAATGCGCAAGTTTATGCCACTTATAAAATAGAAGAGATCAAAGAGAACAAAGAGAACAAAAACTAAATTATTTCTCAAGTAAGAAAAAATTTAGGAAAAATTGACCGATAATATAAGAAGGTACTACTTTTAGGAGATCTTATAATGTCTAGTATTACCGCAGCTGGCAGTACCACTTTTGGTTTTGAGGCTTTAAATGTCGCCATAACCAAAAAGGCTAATGATCAGCAAGGACAGGCGGCTTTACAACTTTTGCAAGGAGCTATTCAAAGCACTGCACAAGTACAACAAGCAGCCCCAGCCAATGATGGCCGTTTAGGCGCTAATATTGATATTAGAGTCTAAGAAAACGAACCGCAACTTTAAGTTGCGGTTTTATTTTGCTTTAAAATTCATATGCTTTTACAATGATTACCCAAGCTCAAACTTTTTTAAAACAACATAAAATCCCCCACACCTTACACGAATATGTGTGTGATGCTACCGATGATTTTGGCCATCATGCCGCCCATAATTTAGGTATGAGTGAGGATAAGGTTTTTAAAACTATTATTCTTCATCACGACAAAACCTATGTCACCTGTGTCGTACCAGTTAATATTAGGATCTCAATGAAAAAGGCCGCGCGCCTTGTCAAACTTAAAGATTTAGAAACCACTGATCCTCAAACTGCCACTCGCATTACAGGCTTTGTGGTAGGAGGCATTTCACCTTTTGGGCAAAAAAGAAAGACCCTTACCATTTTGCATGAAAGCGCGCTTTTACAAGATGAGATCTTAGTAAGTGGAGGTCGGCGGGGACTTTCAATTGGGATTGCCCCGCAAATTTTAGTAAGTAGCCTTAATGCCATAGTTGGAGATGTTGAAGATCCGCAAGCAAAGGCTTAAAGGTTTTACCTATTTGCGTTAAAATACTTAAATAATTATCAATCAACAATAAGGTTTTGCCATGCAGTTTAGAAAAATTGCGCTGATTGCAGCTACCGCTTTAACCCTAGGACTTCTTCAAGGTTGTGCCTATAGAGCAGATCTTGTCCAAGGCAATTACGTTGAACAAGAAAACGTCGACAGATTACGCTATGGCATGAGTGCTGAGCAAGTACGCTTTATCTTAGGCACGCCAATGCTCATTGATCCTTTTGATTCAAGCCGCTGGTATTATGTGCACTACTACCGCCAAGGCTGGGATGATCCTGAAGTTAAAAACTTAATTGTCCTCTTCCAAGGGGCAACTTTAGTAGATATGTCAGGTGACTTTAAAAAGCCTTTAGAGTTTTCAAGTGGCATTAATGATTATAGTAAAGTTGATTTAACGCAAAGTGAAATTCAAACTTTACAAGAGGCACAACAAACAGAAGACACTCAAGAGCCAACTGAAACTCAAGAGTAATTCTTAAGTTATGAAAGGCAAATCTTATAGAGGCAAGCTTAAAGTTTTAGCTTTAATGCTCTGCCTTCTTAATTTAAGCTCCTGCTCACTTGATGATGAAACTGCCGAGGATGTTATTGACACCTCACGTCATCTTCAAGAAGAAAGCTTTGAGGCAGGATCTCTTGAAGATCTGTTTGTTAAAAAAGCTAATAAATGTATCGCAGGAGATTTAAGTGAGATTGACTCTTTAATTGCCGACTATAGAGCAAGTTTTCGTGATAGAACTTCCTCAAATTCTTTAATTTATCAACAATACACGTTAAATCGTTATTTTGAAAAATGTGCTTTTAAGGCCCTGCAACTTCAAAACTCTAAGGTCTTTGAAGCAATGCTCTCACGCCCTAATCAATGTGCCAGAATTTCCCAGCGCTTTTATGAAATGGGTAATTTAAGCGATGGTGCTTTTTGGTTACAGCGTGTAATTAACGTGCAAGGCCAAGCACAAGGTTACACAAGTGCCGGTAAAATTTTTATTATGCACCCTAAAACCTTATCCATGGGCGCTAAGCTTTTACAAGAAGGTGCAAGACTTGGCAATAGCGAGGCCCGCGATACTTTATTATCTTTAACCCGCCCTTCAACGCAGATCTATCAAGATGTAGTTGACACTCTGCGCGAGGATTACATTCAAAAATTAAAAGCTCAAGGAAAACTTCCTAAAGACTAAAGGGCAGGAGCCTCTAAGACTGCCTTATAGACCTTATAGATCATATAGATATAAAGAAGTGGCACTAAGATAAAGCCAATTAAGATATAGCAGGAAAGACCTGCAATAAAAAAGCCTATCACATAGCCTAAAAAATACACCAAGCTTTTAATAAAGCCATATTTGGCAAAAAGCCACCAACAACAAAAAGCACCTAAAGGTCCAAAAATAATGGTGATAATGACTGAAACTAAAGCATTAGTACCATTATTACCCACATTAAGCCCATGCGTATTGCTAAAATTGTGCACATCATCGGCAATTGAATTCCCCAAATCGCGCACGGATTTTTCTACATTACGTCTTATCTCATCCGAATTTGCCATCACAAACTCCTAAAACCTCATTTAAACTGTTCTAAATTATACACGCTAAAATAACGAAAAACCCAGCTTTAAGCTGGGTTCACTTCACGTAAATGTAGGCTTTTTGTTAGATACTTCGAGCTTCAATTCTTAAATTGCTCTTAGCTTTTTCTTTCTTGAAGATAAAGTAGAGAATTACAGCTAAGACGGCAATTGCAGCAATGGTACCAGGACCAAAGGCTACTTGACCTGCAATTAAACCACCTAATTGATAGATGATAATACCCATAGCATAGGCCCAAACTAACATGTAAACACAGGCAAAGGCGAACATCTTACCAGAGGCTAATTGTCTTCTCATAGCACCTAAGGCTGCAATACATGGAGTTGAGAAGAGGTTGAAGGCTAAGAAGGCTAAAGCTGCGGCATCGGTTGAGAACTCACCGTGTAAAGCTGCACCTAAGGAGACATCATCCTCGGCAACCTCACCTAAGCCTAAGAGCACGGCTAAAGTACCTACTACATTCTCTTTTGCTAAGAGGCCGGTGATAATTGCCACTGCACATTGCCATGAGGCAAAGCCTAATGGGGCGAAGATAAAGGCGACTGCGGTACCGAAGGCGGCTAACATAGAGTCTGAAACCTCGACCATGCCAAAGCCTTCTTCACCAAAGCCAAAGGAGGATAAGAACCAAATCACCACTACAGTTGAGAAGATGATGGTACCTGCTTTCTTAATAAAGTGTAAGCATCTTTCATAAGTTGACATTAACACATTGCTAAGCTTTGGCAGGTGATAGTCAGGTAACTCCATAACAAATGGGCTTACATCCTCACGGAAAGCAGCTTGCTTCTTTAAAATAAAAGCAGTTGCAAAAATTGAGATGATAGCAAGTAAGTACACACCTGGGGCCACAAAAGTGCTTTCTGGGAAGAAAGCGGCGGCAATCATCGCTAAGATTGGAAGCTTAGCTGAGCATGGCACAAAGGTGGTGGTAATTAAGGTAATGCGTCTTTCATTGATATTATCAATGGATTTGGCATTCATTAATGCAGGTACACCGCAACCTGAGGCTACAACCATTGGGATTAAGCAACGGCCAGATAAACCAAAGTGACGGAAAATTCTATCTAAAACGAAAGCCACACGAGTCATGTAACCACATTGCTCTAAGAAGGCTAACATTAAGAAGAAAACGATCATCTGTGGCACGAAGCCTAAGACAGCGCCCACACCGCCTATGATACCGTCAATGACTAAACCTGAAAGCCACTGTGGGGAGCCTTCAAGTAAAGAAGCGGCGGCATTAGTTGCCCACTCACCAAAGACCACATCATTAGCGTAATCAGTAGCCCAAGTACCAATGGTGCTTACTGCAAGATAGTAAACAACATAAACTACCACTAAGAAAATTGGAATGGCAAGGTAAGTGTTAGTAACTACATCATCAATACGATTGGTCAAGGTCTTACCAACCTTTGATGGTCTCTTCACTGCTTCTTTGACTAATGAGTCTACAAACTTATAACGATAAGTGGCAATAACACTTTCCACATCATCGTCTAACTCGCGCTCGACATTAGCTCTTTGAGCGACAAGTTCAATTTGTAAATTCTCATTATTAAATTCTTTAACGTAAAGCTTGTCTCTTTGTAACAAAGCGGTAGCAATAAACTCTTTGATGCTTTGCTTATCACCTGAAAGCTTGTCAGCAATGGTAGTAATAGCATCTTCCATAACCTTAGGATAAAGATTAAGCTTCTTTGGTGTGGAGGCATTTTCAATAGCCTCATATAAAGCATCAATACCATCTCCAGTTGCTGCACTAATTGCAACCACTGGGCAGCCTAATTTATTCTCTAAAGCTTTAACATCAATTTCAATGTTCTGCTCTTTAGCTTTATCCATCATGTTCAAAGCCACAACGGTCTTTTCACCAAAGGATAAAAGCTCTAAAGTTAAAGATAAGCCACGCTCTAAGTGGGTAGCATCAACCACATTGACTACTACATCATAAGCGCCTTTAATTAAATAATTACGGCTTACGATCTCTTCTGCTGAATATGGGGATAAGGAATATAAACCAGGTAAGTCAACTACTGACCAATCTTTTTTGGAGATGGTACCTACTACTCTATCTACGGTAACACCAGGCCAGTTGCCAACATATTGATTAGCACCAGTTAAGGCATTAAATAAAGTGGTTTTGCCGCTGTTTTGATTGCCAAGTAAGGCAATGGTCTTCTTTGTCATTTAAACTACCTCCACCAACTTAGCATCATCTTTTCTAATGGTTAAGGAATAATCTCTTAAATTCAATTCGATAGGATCACCTAAAGGTGCTTTGCGAGTTAAAGTTACCATCGTATCTTTAGTTAAACCCATATCTAAAAGACGACGACGCAAGGAAGTATTCTCACCATGAACTGCCTTAATCTTTGCAGTTTCACCAAGTTTTAGCAGATCTAATGTTTTCATAAAAATTTGCCACATTTGCCTATAATTCTAAGGCAGGTCTTAAGTAAGCCTTATCTATTTGCTGTAAGGCCTGCATAACTTAAGTAATCTTAAACTAAGTCATGTTAACCTAACTTAACTTAAGTAACCCATGCCTAACTTACAGCACAAGTTTATGCCACTAAATTTAACTTGGCAAGATTTTTTTCATTTGTCGTTTATTTTTGTGCAAAATTTTAACTAAAGGCATCTTAAGGCAATAAAGAGCGCTTTAAATTAAACAAATCATTCAAATAATACAAACGTTTGCGCTTAAAAATTTACTCTAACTTCAAAAGGTTAAATAAAATTAAATTTCAGCTTTTTTGTAAAAAACGTGCTTTAGCTCGCAATTTAACTTAAAAGTGCATTTTTTGCTGTTCTCTTTCCGATACCGATCACAAATTCCATAAGCTTAAAGCTTGGAGTGTAACTATAATGGGCTTGTCTGGTCTTTTAAGGGTTTAAAAGATCATATAAAACTTGAACTGAGGATATTCTTATGCCTAGATATTTGTGGTTCATTATTGCAGCCGCAGGTCTTTTAGTAGGTTATTTTATCTACGGTAAGATCGTGGAAAAAGTTTTTGAACCAGATCTCAACAGAAAAACTCCAGCCATTGAGCTTGCAGACGGTGTGGACTATGTTACCATGCCAAAATGGAAAGTTTGGTTAATCCAACTTTTAAATATTGCAGGTGTGGGCCCGGTTTTCGGTCCAATCATGGGTGCCTTATATGGTCCAACTGCCTTACTTTGGATTGTCTTTGGTTCCATCTTTGCAGGTGCCGTTCACGATTACTTCTCTGGCATGATGTCAGTTCGTTACAAAGGCGCTAACGTTCCTGATATCGTAGGCTACAGCATGGGTAATGTAGCAAAGCAAATCATGCGTATTTTCGCAACTCTCCTACTTTTATTAGTAGGTGTGGTATTTGCTACTGCTCCTGCAGGCCTTTTAGCTAAACTTACCCCAGAGTCCTTAGATTTCACTTTCTGGCTTGCTGTAATTTTCTTATATTATTTCATTGCAACCTTAGTTCCAATTGATAAGTTAATTGGCCGTATTTACCCATTCTTTGGTGCTTTACTTATCATCATGGCCGTGGGTATTACTTTCACCCTATTTACTGATAAGGGTGGTGAGTTCTACTCCTGGGCAGAGTGGGGCGTCAATCAACATCCACAAGACTTACCATTATGGCCTTTAATGTTCATTACCATTGCCTGTGGTGCTCTTTCAGGCTTCCATGCCACTCAATCTCCATTGATGGCCCGCTGCATGGCTAATGAAAAGGAAGGACGCTTTGTCTTCTACGGTGCCATGATTGCCGAAGGCTTTATCGGTTTAGTTTGGGCAACTGTAGGTATGACCTTCTATCCAGATCCAACCTCTTTAATGGAAACCATTAACGCAGGTACTGCCTCAGCTGTAGTTTATGACAGCTCCATTGCCTTAATGGGAACCTTCGGTGGTGTGCTTGCTATCTTAGGTGTAATTGTTTTACCTGTAACCTCAGGTGATACCGCCTTCCGTGCCGCACGTTTAACCATTGCCGATACTTTAAAGATCAATCAATCCAAGCCTGCCAAGCGCTTAATTATTGCAGTCCCGGTCTTTGCCATTGGTATTGCCCTTTCCCAAATTGACTTTAACATCATTTGGAGATACTTCGGTTGGTCCAACCAAACCTTAGCTGCCATTATGCTCTGGGCTGCCTCTTGCTATCTTTACAGAAAAGGCAAGTGCCACTGGGTATGCACAATTCCAGCAACCTTTATTTCAGCAGCCTCCTTTACTTACATCATCTACGAGCCAAACATGGGCTTTGGTGTAAACATTGGCATGTCAAATACCATTGGCGCTGTCTTGGCAATTGTCTGCTTAGTTGCTTTCTTAGTTTTAGGCAGAAAGCCTGTAGCAGGTGCCCCGGATATTAATGATGTTTAATTTTCTTTAAAAAAATAAATTAAAGATTAAAAAGAAGGGAGCAAATGCTCCCTTTTTTCATGTGATCTATTTTGGTACAGCCCTTAAAAGTTAAAACAAATTGTCACTTTTTAAGGCGCTTCTTTTTAAAGCACTTTTCACCACAATAAATCCTACTCTGAAAACTTATAGTGCAAGTTTTATAAAAAATTAGAGGTGTTTTTAAAAATACTATTTTATTACTAATATTTTTATATTTAAAATAACTTAAATTAGTTTAAATTTTAATTAAAAGAGCTTAATTTTTAATGCACTAAGATAAATAATGACTGCTTTAAAATAAAGCAGCAAGTTTAAGTGCAAATTTTTGTCCTTAAGATAAGCCATCACTTAATTTTGAGGACTAAATTATGGACATTCATGAAATTAAAGCTCTTATCTTAAAAGAAAACGTAAGTTTTGCTGATTTAAGATTTACTGACACTAAGGGCAAGGAGATGCACATTACCCTGCCAATTTCTGTTATTGATGAAGATTTCTTTAGCCAAGGCAAGCTTTTTGATGGTTCATCAATTGCAGGCTGGAGAGGCATTGATAAATCAGATATGGTCTTAATGCCAGATCAAGAGACCATCTTTATTGATCCTTTCTTTGAAGATCCTACTTTAGTTATTCGCTGTGACATTTTAGATCCCCAAACTCTAACCGGTTATGATAGAGATCCTAGATCTATAGCCCGCCGCGCTGAAGAGTATTTAAGATCTACGCAAATTGCAGATGAAGCCTTCTTTGGACCTGAGCCTGAATTCTTCTTATTTGATGATGTAAGATTTAAGACCTCTATCCAAGGCTCTATGGTGGCCATTGATGATTATGAGGCAGCCTGGAACTCAGATAAAGCTTATTCTCAAGGCAATCTTGCCCATCGTCCGGCAATTAAAGGCGGTTATTTCCCGGTGCCTCCAGTTGACTCTTCACAAAATATTAGAAGTCAAATGTGTAAGACCATGAAAAAGTTAGGTCTTGTGATTGAAGCCCATCACCATGAGGTGGCAACTGCCGGTCAAAATGAGATTGCCACGCGCTTTAATAGTCTTACTAAAAAGGCCGATGAGGTACAAATCTACAAATATGTAGTCCAAAATGTAGCAGCCGCCAATGGCAAGACTGCGACTTTTATGCCCAAGCCTATCGCAGGTGACAATGGCTCTGGAATGCATTGCCATCAATCACTTGCCAAAAATGGACACAATATTTTTGCAGGCAATTTATACGGTGGTTTATCCCAAGAGGCTTTGTACTATATAGGCGGAATTATTCACCATGCTAAAGCTTTAAATGCTTTTACCAATCCTGCAACTAATTCTTATAAAAGATTAGTGCCAGGCTTTGAAGCTCCGGTGATGTTAGCCTACTCAGCCTCAAATCGCTCAGCCTCAATTCGCATTCCTTATGCTCAAAATCCAAAAGCTGCCCACATTGAGGTGCGCTTCCCAGATTGTATGGCCAACCCTTATTTAGCCTTTGCCGCCATGCTCATGGCAGGTTTAGATGGCATTGAAAACCATTTAAGCCCAGGCGATCCTTTAGATAAGAATCTTTATGACTTACCAAAAGAAGAAGCGTACAACATTCCAAAAGTTTGTGCCTCCCTTGAAGAAGCTTTAGAGGCCTTAGAAAAAGATCATGACTTCTTAACTAAAGGAGGAGTTATGAGTGAGGACTTTATTGCCTCTTTTATCGAGCTTAAAAGAGCTGAAGTCACCAGGGTGAATGCTATTCCACACCCTGCTGAATTTGAGCTTTACTACTCTCTTTAATCTCCAATTAAGGCCTCTTTATTAGGGGCCTGTTTGACACATGCAAGTTAGGATAAAAAATGGAAGAAAAACTTGGACTTTACGATCCTAAAGATGAACATGATGCCTGTGGTGTGGGTTTTGTTGCTAATATTAAAGGACAAAAAAGTCACAGCATTATTGTCAAAGGCCTTGAAATTCTAAAGAACTTAACTCACCGCGGAGCAGTAGGTGCCGATCCTCTACAAGGCGATGGCGCGGGAATTTTAATTCAAATTCCTCATGAGCTTTTTAAAGAAGAACTTTTAACTTCAGGCATTACCCTCCCGCCACCTGGTGAATATGGCGTAGGTATGATTTTCCTTCCGCAAGAGGCGGCCTCTTGTCATGCTTGCTGCGAGGAAATTGAAAGAGCCATTTTAGCTGAAGGTCAAAAAATTATTTGTTGGCGCGATGTGCCAGTGGATTTTAATCTTGAAATTTCAGAGGCAGTTAAAAAGACCACTCCTATTATTAAGATGATCTTCATAGGCTCAAGCCCAGATCTGCTAGTCACTGACGCTTTTGAAAGAAAACTTTTTTTAATTCGCAAACGCGCCTCCATTGCCATTTACAATTTAAATTTAAAGCATTGCCAGGAATTTTATATTCCAAGTCTTTCTTCTCGAACTATTGTCTACAAAGGACAGCTTTTAGCCTCCCAGGTCGGAGAGTTTTATCTTGATTTAAAAGATTCACGCTCAACCTCAGCTTTAGCGGTCATCCACCAAAGATTTTCCACCAATACTTTTCCAAAATGGTCACTTGCCCATCCTTTTAGAATGCTTGCCCACAATGGTGAAATTAATACTTTACGTGGCAATTTCAATTGGATTTGTGCAAGACAAAAACAAATTTCATCCCCATTTTTTGGCAATGAACTTGAGAAGATCTTCCCTTTAATTTTCCAAGGTCAATCGGATTCGGCCTCTCTTGATAATGCCTTTGAGCTTTTAGTACAAGCAGGCTACCCACTTGCCCAAGCGATGATGATGTTAATTCCTGAGGCTTGGGAAAAAGATGAGTGCATGGATAAAAAACTTAAAGCCTATTATGAATATCACGCCGCTTTAATGGAGCCTTGGGATGGACCTGCTGCAGTGATTTTCACTGATGGCAGGCAAATAGGAGCTGCTTTAGATAGAAATGGTTTAAGACCTGCCCGCTATTTAATTACCAAGCAAGATGAACTTATTTTAGCCTCTGAGGCAGGCACCCTTGAAATCGATGACAATGAGGTTTTAGAGAAGTTACGCTTAGAGCCTGGCAAAATGCTCTTAGTTGACTTAGAGCAAGGACGCATTATCAACAATAATGAAATTAAGACCACTCTTTCAACTTTAAGACCGTATGAGGAGTGGGTAAGCCGTCTTAGAATAAGTTTGGATAAATTACCTAAAGTTAAGTCTTCTCAAGAATCACTTTTGCCTTTAAAGGTAGCTCTTAAGATCTTTGGCTACTCCCGTGAGGAGCTTGAAAGTATTTTAAAACCGATGGCACAAAATGGCAGTGAGCCTTTAATGTCCATGGGCAATGATGTACAAGTAGCCGCCCTTTCTAAAAAGCCTCGTCTTTTGTACGATTATTTTCGTCAAATGTTTGCGCAGGTTACTAATCCGCCAATTGATCCTATTCGCGAAAATTTAGTAACGTCACTTATTTCCTTTATAGGACCTAGACCTAATCTTTTAGATATTTTAGCCGCCTCTCCGGCCGTGCGTCTTGAGGTAAATCAGCCAATATTGACTTCTTCTAATATGGAGAAAATTCGCCATATCGAAGATCTAACCTTCCATAAATTTAAAGCCCGGGAGCTTGATATTACCTATCCTTTAAAGTGGGGTAAGGATGGTATTGAAGCCCGCTTAGCCTCGCTTAAAGCCGCGGCTATTGATGCGATTAAAGCTGGCATTAATATCCTAATTATTACCGACAAAAAGGTAAGCTATGATAAGGTTGCAATTCCAGCCTTACTTGCGACCTCTGCTATTCATCAATGTTTAGTGCAAAATGGCTTGCGTACTTCAACAGGTTTAGTCGTTGAAACAGGCTCGGCAAGAACCACCCATCACTTTGCACTCTTAGCCGCGTTTGGTGCTGAAGCCATTTACCCTTATAGTGCACTTGAGATAATTAAAAGCTTTGCTCAAAATGAAAAAGATGCCCAAACTTATGAGCACAATTATCTTAAGGCCATTGATAAAGGCCTCTATAAGATCATGGCTAAAATGGGCATTTCAACCTACATGTCTTATACTGGTGCGCAAATTTTTGAAGCTTTAGGTTTAAATCAGGAGTTTGTCACTAAGTATTTTACCAATACCCCAAGCAAGATTGAGGGCATTGGCTTATTTGAAATTGCTGATGAAGCAGTGCGTATGCATCAAGAAGCGCTAAAATCCCTCTCTTACCTTAATGATAGTTTAATCTCAGGTGGTGCTTTAAACTTTCGCCCCGATGGGCAAGAGCATATGTGGACCACAGAAGCTATTTATCATCTCCAACATGCTGTAAGAGAAAACTCTCAAGAGCATTATGACAAATATGCACAGATCATCAATGATCAAGGCTCAAGGCTTATGACTTTAAGGGGCATGTTACGCTTTAAAAGTAATCAAAAGCCCATCGCGCTTTCAGAAGTTGAAAGTGTTGAAAAAATTGTCAAACGCTTTTCAACCGCGGCCATGTCCTTAGGATCTATTTCAACTGAAGCGCACTGTACTCTTGCTTTGGCGATGAATCATTTAGGTGGTATGTCAAATTCAGGTGAAGGTGGTGAAGATCCACTGCGCTTTAAAACTATTGATAAGGATTGCACCCTCCAAGATCTCTTAAAAGAAAATGCTGTTTTGCCTATACCTTTACATCAAGGCGACAGCTTAAAATCTAAAATAAAGCAAGTAGCCTCCGGCCGCTTTGGCGTGACTGCCTCTTATTTAGATAGTGCTGAGGTTATTCAAATTAAGATGGCCCAAGGTGCTAAGCCTGGTGAAGGCGGGCAATTGCCAGGTGATAAAGTCACCCCTTATATTGCCTATTTGCGCCATTGCTTACCTGGGATCTCGTTAGTCTCCCCACCCCCACATCATGATATTTACTCTATTGAAGATTTAGCGCAATTAATCTATGACTTAAAGTCCGTAAATCCACGCGCCCTTATTTCAGTAAAGTTAGTCGCCCAAAATGGCGTAGGCACTGTAGCTGCAGGTGTTGCTAAATGTAAAGCCGATCATATTGTAATTTCAGGACATGATGGCGGCACAGGAGCTGCCCCTATAAGCTCAGTTAAAAACACGGGCGGACTTTGGGAAATTGGTTTATCTGAAGTCCAACAGACCTTAAGCTTAAATAACTTAAGATCACGAGTTAGAGTGCAAGTTGACGGTCAAATTAAAACTGGTCGCGATGTGGTCATTGGAGCTATTTTAGGTGCAGATGAATTTGGCTTTGGTACTGCTCCTTTAGTGGCCTTAGGGTGCATGATGATGAGAAAGTGTCAGAAGAACACTTGCCCTGCAGGTATTGCCACACAAGATCCTCAATTGCGCAAAAACTTTGTAGGCAAAGCTCAAGATGTCATTAATTACTTTAATTTTGTCGCACAAGAAGTAAGAGAAATTATGGCCTCTTTAGGCATTGCTAAATTTGATGATCTCATAGGTCACACCGAGCTTTTAGAAAAGGAAAACCTTGAGGATTTTGTTAAAGCGCAAAGTTTAAGCTTTGAGAAAATCTTATTTAAGGCTGATTTACACGATTGCCCACACTTTAAGGTGCCACAAGTACACGATATTCAACAAAGTCTTGATTTTAAGCTTAAAGATGAGGTTTTAGAACAACTTCTCTCCCATAAACCTTTAAGTTTAGATTTAAAAGTTAAAAACACCGATCGTGCTCTTGGCACTTATCTTTCAGGACAAATTGTCCATCATAACCTTAAGTTAGAAGACGATTTTCTAACCTTAAACCTTAAAGGTACGGCCGGACAAAGCTTAGGTGCCTTCTTAACCTCTGGTATTACTTTAAATCTTACCGGCGAGGCTAATGATTATGTAGGAAAAGGTCTTTGTGGCGGTTTGATTGTCATAAAACAAGATCCTAAGTTTAAAGGCAAACCCTCTGAGAATATCATCGCAGGTAATACTTGTCTTTATGGTGCAACCGAAGGCAAAGCCTTTATTTCAGGCAAAGTAGGTGAAAGATTTGCAGTGCGCAACAGTGGCGCTACTGCCATTTGCGAAGGCGCAGGTGATCATTTATGTGAATATATGACAGGTGGCACTGTAATCGTCTTAGGTGAAATTGGTCGCAACTTTGCAGCCGGTATGTCAGGTGGAATTGCTTATATTTTTGATCCTAAAAAAGAAATTTTAAGACATCTCACGCCATCACATGAGGACTTTTTAATTTCCTATTTACAAGAGCAAGATGTTGAAGATCTAAAAGTTCTTGAAAATCTTATAAAAGAGCATCATAAGCGTACAGCAAGTGCTAAAGCTTTGGAAATTTTAGAGAACTTTAAAGAAGTATCTTCTTGCTTTGTCAAAGTCATAGCCAAAGGCTATCAAAAATCCTTACAACAATTAAAGGCTAGAGGTATTTAAGATGGGTTTTGCACGTGGTTTTTTAGAATATGATCGAATTGAAAGCGCTCATGAAGAGGTTAAAACTCGCATTAAACATCACCATGAGTTTATTAAAACTTTAAGTGCCTCAGAGATTAAAATCCAGGCTGGACGCTGTATGGACTGTGGTATTCCCTTTTGCTCACAAATGTGTCCTTTGCACAATCTCATGCCTGAGATTAATGATAAGACCTGCCAAGAGGACTTTGATGCAGCCTATAAGCTTTTAGCTTTACACTCGCCCATGCCTGAGATCACAGGACGCATTTGTCCTGCCCTTTGTGAGGAGGCTTGTACCTTAGGCTTACACTATAATCCCGTAGGCATTAAATCTGTTGAAAGAATGCTAGGTGACTATGCCATCGAGCAAGGTCTTATAAAAGCTCAAACCCCACTTCTTAAAACGCATAAAAAAGTTGCTATCGTAGGCTCAGGACCTGCTGCTTTAGCTTGCGCCCAAAGCTTATCTATCTTCGGGCATGAGGTTTGTGTCTTTGAGAAAAATGCCCACTTAGGCGGTTTATTGCGCCTTGGTATCCCCGATTTTAAACTTGATAAAACCTTAATTGACCGTCGCATTGCAGCTTTAAGCGCGCAGGGAGTGAGGTTTGTTACTCAAACTTTAGTAGGCGCTCAAGAACTTGAACACGGTATTTTCAATGAAGCGCAACATTTTATAAGTGCCAAAGAGCTTAAAGCCCAATATGATGCGATTGTCTTATGCGTAGGATCTGAAACCCCTCGTGATCTCAACATCGAAGGCCGCAATCTTCCGGGGATTTACTTTGCCTTAGATTTTCTTATTGCCCAAAATTTAGAAAATCAAGGTTTAAAGCTTAACCCGATTGTGGTTAAAGACAAAAAAGTTGTAGTCATAGGAGGCGGTGAGACGGCCTCTGACTGTATTGGAACTGCCATTCGCAAAGGGGCAAGTTCAGTTACTCAAGTTGATTATCACGAAGAGCTTCCACAAAGTGTAGATCCGCTTATAAGTTGGCCTTATTATCGCAAGATAAAACGCACTTCAACCTCACAAGAAGAAGGTTGCACCAGACTTTTTGCCACAAATACCACCGCCTTTTTAGGTAACGATAAGCTTACAGGCATAAAAACCGTTAAAGTAAAATGGGGCCCTAAGCGTAAAATCACTCCTTTACCTGGAACTGAAGGTCAATTAGATGCCGATGTAGTCTTAATTGCCCTAGGTTATGCTCACCCATCTTTAAAGATTAGTGAAGCCTTTGGCCTTAAAACTACCCCTAAGGGGACCATTGAGGCTTTAGATCACGGAAAAAGTGCTTATCAAACTTCAGATCCTAAGATCTTTGCCGCAGGTGATGGACGTTTTGGTCAGTCTTTAGTAGTCTTCGCGCTAAAAGAAGGCTTAGAGTGTGCCAAAGCTGTAAATTTTTATCTTGAGGAAAATTAATCACTTACATGTGTCGTTAAGGGTGCTTTGCGCACCCTTTTTAATTTTTAAGTTTTAGAAGGTATAACCTAAACTTACGTAAGCGCCCACGCAAGGATCGGTTTCAAAGCTGTCAATCTCATGTCCTGAAGATGAGTATAAAGTGTATTCTCTATCAAAGTAACCTTGAACACCCGCTCTTAACACTAAGTGACTAAATGGTGTGAAGATAGCGCCTAAAGCGGCCCCATAACTTTCTTCCATTAAATAGCCTTCTTTATAGATTTTTGAATCATCGGCTAATTGATAAGTCTCTTTAACAGTTAAAAGCACACTTTCCAAGGCAATCGTCTCATTGAAGCGATAAGTTAAACGGGTGGCAGGATAGGCCAAAGATCCAGACCAGCCTAAATTATTTTCAGATCCAATCTTAATGCCTAAAATTGGTAAGAACTTATTATCCGCCTCATTAAAATTTGCTACCGCGCCTAAAAAGCCTTGCACATCCTGATTGAATTTGAAACTCACTCCGGCTCGGGGGATAATGGAGTAATTATCCCCAAGATTAATGTCTTCCTCAAAGCCCATGCCATAGGTTAAACCTACAAAATAACCCCAAGGACCTGTAAGCTCTCCCTCATCACGCGCATCTAAGGCTAAAAAAGTTAGAGAGTCAAAAGGCTCTTCTCTAAAATCAGATCCTGAAAAATCATAGGTGGTATGTTTGATGGCAAAAGAGAAATGATCACTTATAGCTCTTAGATTATAGACCGTAGAGGAGATCTCAGAATTGCTATCATCAATGTCAGTTTTACCGTTGTATGACACTGAAGTATTAAGATTAAACATGGCACTTGCAGGCAGTGTTAGACTGACGCCTAAAGCTAAGGCACACAAAGATAACTTACGCATAATTAAACCTTTAGAAAATAACACTGCGCAAATTATAGGCCACACTTAATTGAGAGTCACAAGCAAAACTTAGATTTTGTCGGTATTTTAGAAAATATTTTAAAATACCGACAAATTATCAAATTCTGACTATCACTAAAGCAGAATTGAAAGTAAGGGTATGGAAAATAAGGAAAAGAGCGTCGATAAAAAGGTGCCTTGTGACATACGGGTAGGATCTATGCCATGCTTTGAGCAAAACATCACGCCATAGGCAGCAACAGGCATACCACTTAAAACTACAATCACATCGGCATACTTTTTATCAACCGGGCATAAAGATAAAATGCCATAGATTAATGCTGGAACTGCCACTAACTTAAGCGCACACATCACATAAAGTTTTGGGGTGCCTAACATCTTTAAGACCGGAATATCCGCAAGGGATGATCCTATGATCAAAAGTGAAGCTGGGATGGTCACAGAACCTATCAAATTACAAGCTGAAGCTACCGGGAGTGGAGTTTTAACCTGAAAATAAACAAGTAAAATTGCCAAATAAGTGGCCAAGAGGGCCGGGGTTATAAACATTCTAAGTCTAAATTGCACCCCATTTGAACCGCCTACCACAAAGATAAAACCAATGGTAAAAAGCAAAAGATTAAAAGGTAAAGTCATGACACCGGCATAAAAAACTGCCTCAACACCAAACAGAGCTGCCACCACCGGAAAACCAATAAAGGCCACATTACCAAAGGCAAACATAAAGCGATATAAACCTGCCTCTTGACCTTTAATTCTTAACATATAAGTTAAAGGTACCGCTAAAATCATCATTAAAAGCAAGGCACCTGAGCCAAAAATTAAGACCGGTAAAATCTCATCTCGTGCAGGTAAAGTATCTCCCATAGCCGAGGAGAGCACAATAAAAGGTGAGGTCACATGGATTACTAAACTTGAGAGGCGACGATTAAATTCAGCATCCATAAGCTTTGCCTTATTGGCAATAAAGCCTATGATGACCACCATAAATAACACCGAAACTTGGGTGAAAGTATCAAAAAAGCTCATTTTCAAAAACTTGGGTTAACGCAGATTTTGCGCCCCCAAATTTTACTAAAAAGCCCTAATTTTTATGATCTAAATCAAAAATATTTTTAAAATTTGCACCAAAAGAGCGCTAAGCTTGATACTTCTTATAAGGAATTAAGAAGATCCGCTCTTTAAGTGGCAATTTAGCTTTAACTTGTTTGTGATTAATCTTAAAGGCCAATTCTAAAATTGTTTGCGCCATTTGTTCATAGTCACAAATCACCGTGCCCAAACACTCTTCTTTTTTAATCGCCTCTTGCATATCTTGCACCCCATCAATACCTAAAATTGGTAAGTCAGGGCCTTTTTTAATTAAACCTAACTCTTTAAAAGCCTTCATCGCCCCTAGTGCCATGGAATCATTATTCGACACTACCGCCTCAACCTCTTTATCACCATGAGCTTCAAGATAGTTTTTTACGATCTCATAAGCTTTAGTTTCTGACCAATCGGCATTTTTAACTAATAAAAACTCAAGCTTTAAATTAGAAGAGCGCATCTTGCCTAAAAAAGATACCGTTCTTAAATCGGTATCTTCATTATCAAACTCACCTTTAAGTAAGATCACCGATAGTTTGCCATCTTGATTTTTATCAAGCCACGGATGAACTTCTAAATGCTCAATTAAGATCTCAGCTTGTAAACGTCCTGCCTCCTGTGGAGATGCGCCGACATAAAAAGCAATCGGTAAAGTATTTAAAAGCGAATTTGGTGGTCGGCGATTAAAAAACACTACCGGAGTTTGTGAGCGTCTTAAAGCGTGCATGACCCCATCGGTACCACCTTGATCTACAGGATTTAAAATAACGACTGACTTTTTATCCTGTTCTAAATGAGCTCTAACCTGTGCTAATTGCCTTGCAGACTGCTTTTGCGCCTCAAAAGCTTGCAATTTAAAATCAAAGTAAGAAGCACTTTTTTGAAGCTTGTCATTTAAAATACTTAACATCTGATCTGGTTTATCATAATAAAAAACCGAGACCGTTTCTATAGCACTATCTTGTGCATAAACGGTGAAGACCGCACAAGAAATTAAAATTAAAGCCAAAGCTTTTTGAATAAATTTTGCTAAAAATTTCACGTAAAGTCCAAATAATTTTACTAATGTTAAAGCTTGTACATTTGATTTAAAAGTAAAAGCCCAGTTTTAGTTTTAAACAACTCTCGACAGACAAAACTTATATTATCATGAGGATAAGAACTCTCATCGGCATTAACTAAATAATCAGCCTCAACTAAAATTTGAAAGATAAGATCATCACCGATTAAATGGAAGGAGTGATGGTGAGCGACTAAATACTGCACTTTATCAATCACCTCATCTTCAAGCTCTTGAGCGCACTGCTTTAAAAAACTAGGAACTAAGAGCGCACCTTCTTTTTCCTGAAAAGGACCTTTTGTATGTCCATATTTTTCCCGGCAAATTGGGCAGCCAATATCATGCACTAAGGCTGCTATCTCTAAAGTTAATTGCTCTTTTGCACTTAATTTTTCTTGACGACCAATTAAAGCGGCAAAACTGTGAACTTTTTGCAAATGAGCTATATCATGTAAATTGCCCTCGGAAAATTTAACCATGGCAAGCATTACTTTATCAATTAACTCAAGATCGTGAACGTTTAACATAAATCCTACCTCATAACCTCAAGGTCAAAACAGGTTGTTAAAATGAGATGGCTATTTTGAGACACCTTAAGTTTTATCTTTTCATCTTCAAGCTGTGCCTGCCACCTTATAAAATCTGAAATTAAATCATATTCTAATATAACGCCATCTTTAACAATTCCTTGAAAATAAACTCCTGCATTGCCTTGATAAGGACTGTGACGCTTTAAAATTACCTCATGATTGTGAGCATCCATAATTAAAGTATCAGTTGAGCGCAAATTACTTACAAAAGAGTTGTTTCTCACCAAACCATCTTTATATTCATTATTTATAGATTGTTCAATAATATGAGTTAAATGCCAATAATCATGACACTTATTTTGCATACGAATGATGGTGATTAAAGATTTATTCGGTCTTTTTTCCACAAGCTCCACGCCTTTATAAACAAAATAACCATCTTCTAAGCTTGGTTTGCTTAAAAAGGCAGTAAGGATAATTCCCCATTTTGGATCACGTCTTATTAAAACCTCATAAATAGGTGCTATCTCACCTTTATGAGGATGAAGATTCTCAAGCGTAATATCTTTTAAAACGACCCTGTCTTGTTTACCTAAAAGACTATCTAATTGCTTAAAATCAATTAAAGTCTGCCAGGTCTCGGCAGCTTGGAAAGAATCTCTAAAAAGAAGAGGAATATAACGCGGTTTATCTGTAAACACTTCAAGGAAAAAATCCCTCACATCAGAGATATTATCTGAAACCTGAAGTTTTGATGCTTCATCATTAGTAAAGGCAAAAGGATTGCAAAAAACAGGCTTAGCACTTTCAAAAGCTTTAAGCTCATCTACTCCAAGATCTCGCCCAAAAACGCATTTTCCCTGTTCAATAAAATTCTCATTAAATTTAGCTTCAATTAAAGGCTTACCTTGTAGGGGACCTGTCCCATAATAGAGAATAGTTTGCCCATGTCTTAAGCCTCCTTTAATGCCTCTTGAATAGACTAAAAAACCATCCTTACTGTATCTTTCCTCTAAAACCGCTCTTCCATCTTTAATTTTAACTAGGGTCAATAAATTCCCATCAGTGCGAATTCTTTTGACCTCAGTATTTGCAAGCATCAGAGGACGACGCAATAAATCACGTGAATTTTGAATTAGAAGTGAACAACCAAACTCCTCACGCGCCACGCGCCTAGTGCGCAAATTAGAGCACACACCTTCTAAAACATTTTTCTCTCCACTTTTTATTAAATTTATAACCTGCTTACCGTTTACATATTGCTTGAGGTTTGAAATTTCACCATCTTGATAGATAATTTCTCTTACCCCTTGCTCTAAATCATCATTATCGCCATCAAGCCGCACAAAACCACGGTCTAAGTTACGATGTTTAAAATGTGCCCACCATTTATAAAAGAGCAAAGAGGATCTTAAAGCAGGTTCTTCAATATAAAAACGCAACACAAACTTTATTTGCTCATAAGGCTCATTAAATGAATATATAACCGGAGCTACTTCAAAAACACTTGGATTTTGTAATTGCTCTTCAAAATAACTGTCCCTTAAAAGCTTAAGCTCTTGAGTTCTAAAGTGAGATAAGTTTGCTTTATTTGCTTTAATCTCATCAATGGTATGACCCTTATTTAATACTGAAAATAAGTCAGCATAAAGCTTATCTTTAAGACTTTGTATCCTATAGGGGTCATGAGACATATTCATGGACTCATCATTTCTTATTCGCCCCATGGTTTTGCCAAGATAGATACGATCGTTATAATTTAAACTTTGCTCAGGATCTTGCTTATAGTGCATGGTTGGAAAGCCTTGTGCGGTAGAGATAGTATAAAAATCTCTTTCTCTTGCATAAGAATCTTCTAAAACTTCAGGATATTGAGCTTGATTAAAAAGTTGTGACTCTCGCGTAGTTTTATCTAAAGATAGCGCACTAAAAGCATCCTTACCCATAGATAATTCTTTTAAATAGGTATTTAAAGATTCCATATTTAAGACAAGCTGCGATTGTTCTTCAGGTTTGGGGAAGAAATCGCGAGGGGCCTTCGGTAATGAAAAACTATTAAAAGACTCTGAAATCTGCACATTAGGATCTAGTAGTGAAATCTTCTCTAAAGACCATAAATCATCTTCATCAGGAGCTTCGCCATCATTTAAAGCTAAAAGCTCATAAGGAGAGCAAACCTCATCTTCACCTTTCTCAAGGCCATAGCGTCTTACTTCAATAAAAAGTCCGCCTTTAACCCAGGTGGTTAAATACACTAGATAATAATCACGAGACTCTTTAGTACCTTCTTTTTCAAAACCTACAATAACTTTTAAAGTATCATTTAGCGTATTTAAATTTTTGTTTCTGCCAACTCCGGTGAGAGGTACGGAGCGAATAATATTATTTAAAAGTACCACTCCAGGTAAATCATCGCTATGCTTCAACTCGTAAGTGCCAACTTGTAAAATCTTACATTGATTAAAATCCTCTGCATTTAAATCGCTTATACCTTTATACTCAAGAGTACCTCCTCTCGTATCTAAGCTTAAGTTTACCTCTTGATCTTCACTTTGATCTTTACTTAATTCCTCATATAAATGACGCCTCGTATCTTTGATTTGAAAATTATGGACATGGGATTTTTCAAGTTTGCGCGATAAAAACAAAGGCAATAAATCATCTCGATCTTTATTTAGACAAATTTTTATGTTTTGCGTATTAGGATCAAAAATTAAAGGAAAATATTGAGGTAAAAAGCCCAAATTATCCCAAATATCATCTTCATCAACAGTAAGTGCTAACGCATGAGCAGTCATAAGCTCAAGACGCATTCTTTTAATTAAAATTGAGCGATCTACATTATCATTTCTTAAATCATCTAAACTTACTAAAAAATTAGGATCTATTGTACTTAGGTGTATTTCTTCTTCTGCAAGCTCATTTTGTGCCTGAACAAAATGAGGTCCGATTAAACTTAAACAGCTTAGAGTTAATAAAAATTTGAATACTTTATAGAACCCCATTTAAAACCGTGCCTTATCTTAATTATTGCTAACCTATCATAAATTATATACCTAATCTTTGTATGCAATCTTAGATCCCCCGCACCTGTGGGCTTGGGGGTCAAGCTTAAGTACTATAACTTTTAAAGTTATACTCCTTAAGTCTTAATTAGCGAAGTACAGCCGATCGGCCCTAAAAAGCTTTCTTTTTTAAGCTTAAGCCACCTTTTTAAACGAGCTTTAGGTAAGGCTAAAGCCCTTAAGTAAAAGTCTGTTTTAAAGGACAGATCATGGCCTACAATTATGACACAACTTAGTATCATACTGCGCACTTTATCCTGATTTCTTTGAAGGGCTTAACAAAAGATCTTAAGCTTAAGCTTTAAGCTTCTTTGACACGTAAAATATACTTTAAGACTTTTTGACAAAGACTATACAATCTTTAAATTTTGACTTGATCTAAAGCCCAAATTTGGGAAAATAAATAGTTATCTAAACGAAAAGCGTTACAGGTGAACTTAAGTGGCTAAATTTCTCATTCTCTCGATAGATGGTGGAGGCATTCGCGGGGCTTTTGCAGCGCGCTTAATTGAACTTATTGATCACGATTTTCATCTTCTTAAAAGAGTAAATCTTTTAGCTGGCACCTCCACAGGATCGATTATTGCCTCCTGTCTTGCTTTAAAATTTCCCCCAACACGCATCGTAAGTTTATACCGCGCAGCAGGCAAAGATATCTTTGCCAAACAGTTTTTCTTTGGACCAAGAATTTTAGAAAAAGTGCTTAAAAGCTCATATGATAAATTGCGCTTTAAGGCTATCTTGCGCCAAGTCTATGGCAAAACACCTCTAGGTTTAGTACAAATTCCACTTTTAATGCCTGCAACTGACTTACAAAAAAGCCAAGGCTTTCTTTTTAAAAGTTATGAAAGTGAATTTGCTACTTTGCCAATCTATGAGGCAGTTTTAGCCTCATGTGCAGCCCCTACTTATTTTGACCCTTCCCTTTTACATGGCAAACTTTTAGCAGATGGTGGGATGTGGGGGAATAATCCTTCCATAGTAGCTTTAGGTGATGCTAAATTTCACTTTAAAGTAAAAGAGGAGGACATCATGATCCTCTCTGTTGGCACTGGACACTTTACTAATGGTTTTGATGAAAATGCCACTTCCTGGGGGCTTATTAATGGCTGGAAAATTAGAAATTTAACTGAATTTATCTCATCTTTACAATCTCAAGCTACTTATGAAACTTTATCTTGTATTTTAAAGAGTGAGCAAATTCTAAGACTTAATTTCTCACAAGATGAGCTGATGTTAATTGACGATTTTTCTAATCTTGAAAAATTAATTGCCAAAGCTGATGTGGTGTACAAAAATCAAAAAGAGGCTCTCGCCTCTTTCTTTGACAACTTCCGTTCTTGTGATTAATCTTTTGAGACTAACACATCATCTTGCACGTGTGAGACATGGAAAGCAGCCTTATCATTAGCAAAAGCTACTGCTTCCTCAAGGCTTTTTCCTAAACTTAAGGCTGCACACAAATGCCCTACAAAGCAATCACCTGCCCCATGAGTTGAGACAACCTCAACTTTATGGGCTTTAAGCTTGCCACAAGTACCATCTTCCACTGCATAAGCCACACCTTCAGAACCTGCAGTTACCACCACCATCTTCATGGTTTTAGCTAATTGTTGAGCACAAACTAAAGCCTCATCTAAAGATTCAACTTTAAGTCCACTAATCTCACTTGCCTCAACTTGATTGACAATTAGGATATCAATTAAAGGAGCTAAATCTTGAGGCATCTTTTTTGCAGGAGCTGCATTAATACAAACCATCACTCCACGCTTTTTAGCAGCTTGAGCGGCTGCAAGATTAGTCTCATCTGAGACCTCATTTTGCAAAATAAGCATTGATGCATCAGAAAAAAGCTCATCGCTATCTAAAAGGCTATTGTCGATTTGACGATTAGCCCCAGAGACTATCACCGCCCCATAATCACCTTCAGCATCGGCAATAGCAACAGACATTCCCGTGCCTGCATTGTCAATGGTTTTAACATAACTCGTATCAATCTTATGCTCTTTTAAAACTTTTAAAATGGCAGGAGCAAAATGATCATCACCTACGGCACTTACCATGGTCACGCTTAAACCAGCCTTTGCAGCAGCTAAAGCTTGATTACCACCTTTGCCTCCAAATTTTGGATACCACTTATAGCCTAAAACAGTTTCACCTTTTTGAGGACGATATGGAGCTTCAACAAAAATATCATAATGAAGACTACCTACTACTACAGCCTTTTGCATCTTATTAGATCCTTAAAAAATATCTGTAGCGCAGATAAATTAAGTTAAGGCTATTTAACTCTTTTATCTTGAATTGCTACACGGGTTTTAATAAGGTTATCTTCAGAACGCTTCAGATCATGTCTTGCAATAGCCACAAAAAGCACATCAAGGATATTTAGCATCGCAACTCGCGCCGCCGCATTTTCACCTAGGAACATTGAGCCTTGCGAAGTAGAAGTTAAAACAATGTCAGCATATTCGGCAATAGGAGAGGTAGCATAATTTGTTACAGCAATGGTACGAGCTCCATTTTTCTTAGCAAGTTTTAATGACTCAATCACATCAGTTGTGCGTCCTGAATGGCTAATTGCCACCACGACACTTGTGTCTTGACAGACAGAGGCTGACATTAACATCAAATGAGCATCACATAAAACTTGAGCATGAAGTCCAATTCTTAAAAACTTATGCGCAAAATCATAAGCAATTGCTGCCGATCCTCCCACGCCAAACAATAAAATTTCGTGGGCTTGGGACAAAAATTGTGCACTTCTTTCTAAAAGTTTTACATCTAAAATAGCTTGAGTCTCTTCTAGAGCCTGAATTGAGTTACCAAAAACTTTAGTAATTAAAGTTTGCATACTATCTTCAGGTGAGATCTCGTTGAAAAGTTGCGCTACATCTAATTGGCGATATAAAACTAAATTTGCACGAAATTCTCTGAAGCCATTAAAGTCAAGCTTTTTAGCAAGTTTAACAATCATAGCCTCCGAGACATTGTTTTCACAGGCAATTTCCTTGATTGAAGTTTGTTCTGAAAAATCCTCTTTGGCAATGATGTTCTCTAAGACCTTAAGTTCTAAGGCCGTCAAATCTGGTTTGCGCATTCTAATATGTGCACCAATTGCTCTTGGGTCCATCATTGCCATCTTTTTCATTCCTCTATCTTGGGAATTGCTTATCTACCGCGAGTTGCTCTATCAACTAACATGGCGACGATAATAATGATACCGGTGGCCAAAAGCTGATAGAAAGACTGGATATTAAGCAGCGTAAATCCGTTTATTAATGTACCTAAAATTATAGCACCTAAGATTGTACCAATTACGCTACCTTTACCTCCCATAAGTGAAGCTCCACCAATTGCAGCAGCGGCAATTGCGTTCATCTCCCAAAGGTTGCCTAAAGTAGGATCGGCTGCACCTAATCTTCCAACTAAAATTAAAGCGGCAATTGAGGCTAACACACCTGAAATTACATAGACTGCAATCTTAGTTTTAGCAACTGGTACACCACAGACTCTAGCTGCCTCCTCATTGCCACCTACTGCAAAAATGTACTCACCTAAGGGGGTCTTCTTTAAGACTACCCATAAAATTAAGGCTACTAAGAAAGCGATAATAATTGGGCAAGGAATGCCAAGCAAAGAGCCATTGATAAAATCACGAAAGCCCTGTGGAATACCAAAAATTGGGTTACCACCGGTATAAATTAAGGCTAAAGCACGGCAAAGTGACAAACCACCTAGAGTTACAATAAAAGGCTGTAAACCTGCGTAGGCAATTAAGACACCGTTAAAAAGTCCATATAAAGCACCGCCTAAAAGCGCTAAAAGTACAGCTAGAGAACTTGGCACTCCTGCAACCATTAAGGATGCACAAATTACTGCCGCCAATGCTGCTACAGGTCCTACTGAAAGATCGATACCTGCTGAAATAATAACTAAAGTCATACCTAATGCGACAATAGCATTAATTGCCGATTGCTGCATGATGTTAATTAAATTCGGCACAGTTAAAAACACAGGTGATAGAAATGCAAAAACTGCAAAAATAATCACCAAACCAATTAAAGTACCCATGTCACGGATGCTAAATTTTAGGGACAGAGCACTCTTAAGATTCTCTTTTGTATCTGTCATGGCTTAAAATCTCTTTATAATTTAGTGTTTTGACCTATGGCATATGAGCCTAAATTGCTTTCATTAATCTCATCGCCTTCAAGTTCAGCTACGATTTGCCCCTCGCGCATAACTAGGACGCGATCGGAAATTCTGATAATCTCGGGCATTTCAGAGGAGATCACCATCACCACCTTGCCTTGGCGAGCTAAATCTTCAATCACAGCATAAATTTCACTTTTAGCTCCCACATCAATACCGCGTGTAGGCTCATCAAATAAGAAAATTTCCGTTCCTGAGGCAAGCCACCTGCCAATGATGACTTTTTGCTGATTACCACCTGATAAGGTTCCAATAGCTCTGTCTACATCTAAAGGATGCAGATTAAGCCCCTTCATAATGTCAAAGGCTATTTTTCTTAAAAAGTTCCTTTTTATGAAGCTAAAAGAGGTATAACGCTTCATATCAGGCATGGCCATATTAATGTTGATAGATTGCGCCTTTAAAATCCCCTCAAGCTTGCGATCTTCAGGTACTAAACCTATGCCATGGGCAATGGAGTCTTTAACTGAATGTAACTTTAGTTTTTCACCCTTAACTAACACCTCACCTGAGGTTGGTTTATCAAGGCCTGCAATTAACCTAAATAATTCAGTACGACCTGCTCCTACTAAGCCTGAAATACCTAAGACCTCTCCACGATGAACTTTAAGGTTAGCCTTTTTGACCACCGGCTCACGAGCTAAGTCTTTAATCTCAAGCACACACTCTTTGCTTTGATAGCTTTTATGACCTACCTTCTCAATCTTACGGCCAACCATGCGCGTAACAATAGAATCCTCAGTCTCATCTTTCATATTGACACACTCAATAAAGTGGCCATCACGCAAGACTGTGGCACGATCGCAGACTTTAAACACCTCATCCATTTTATGAGAGACGTAGATAATTGAGACTCCTTGAGAGGCTAAGCGTCTTATCAAAACTGCAAGCTTCTCAAACTCACTTGGAGTTAAAGATGAGGTAGGCTCATCCATAGCAATCACTTTAGCTTTATCTAAAAGTGCTCTTGCAATTTCTACAATTTGCTGCTGTGAAACTTTAAGTGAGCCAATCTTAGATCTTGGATCAATTGTAGGATCTAAGGTCTTTAAAACCTCTGCACATTGCTTGATCTCATCTTGCTTGTTCACAAAAAGTCCCCCAGTTTTCAGGGGACGACCTAAGAACATATTTTGGAAGACGGTAAGTTCAGGAACGTTTTGTAGCTCCTGATGGATCATAGCAATGCCTAAATTACGAGCAGAAAGAGGATCACTTATCTCAACTTCCTTGCCATCAAGGTAGATCTTGCCCTCAGTAGCTTTTATCACCCCAGAGAGCATTTTAAGTAAGGTGGATTTTCCAGCCCCATTTTCACCTACTAGAGCATGGACTTCACCTGGGAGCACATTGAAGTTGACATCTTTTAATACGGTGACCACACCGTATTTTTTTGTCATCCCCCTCATGCTTAAACGTTCTTCACCCATACAAGTCTCCAAAGCTTACTACTTTTGTAAGATCTCGCGTAATTTGGCACTATCGTTTACTGAGTAAGCCTCAGCATTGTCCTTGGTAATTAAAGCTTGTGGAGTTGACACCACACGTGGAATGTCTTGACCACCTAAAATACGCAAGGCAACTTCCATAGCAACTTCTCCGGTTAAAAGTGGGAAGCTATCTACAGTTCCGCTTAACTCACCTGCTTTAATTGACTTATAGGCATCAGAAATACCGTCAGTACCAAACACAAAACACTTGCCTAAAAGGCCTTGAGCTTTAACTGCCTCAACAACACCTAAAGCCATGCCATCGTTATTGACATAAAAACCTAACAGATCTGGGGTTCTTTGTAAGATATTAGTAGCTGCGTTATAGGCTTGCTCACGGCTCCAGTTAGCAGGAACAGAGGCTACAACTTCAAAGCGCTTATCTTCTGCAATAGTGCTTGTAAAACCTTCAGTTCTTTGTTTTACTGCATAAACACCAGGTTGACCTTCAATTACTGCAAGCTTGCCGCCTTGAGTATTTTCCATAAACCATTTGGCAACTCGCACACCATTGTCACGTTGCACACAGCCTACGTAATACTCAGTAAGTGGCATTACCGCATCGTTCACATTAATAAAAGGTACATTCTTAGACTTAGCGCTATCAAAAGCTGCCTGTAAGTTAGCATCAGATTGAGGAGAGGCTAAAATTGCATCATAGCCTTCAGTAAGCATGGTCTCAGCAATTGAAAGCTGACCTAATTGATCATCTTCGTTAGCTGCGGCCAAGTATGAAACAAACACGTTATACTTGCTTGCCTCACTTTGATAGCCTTCACCTAAAGTGCGCCAGTACTCATTAGTTAAAGTCTTTGACACACCTCCAATTCGAGTACCCTCTTTTGGAGTTGGAACATCACCAAACTTAGCTTGAAGCTCGGTCCAATCTATACGATCAGGCTCAGTATCTGAATTTAATGGAGCCAAATCAGCAGCCATTGCACTCATTGAAAAGACGGTGCCTAAAGCTAGAGCTAAAATTGAGGATTTAAAAGACTTCATTTTATGTACTCCTAATAGTTGATTGATAAAATTAAATAATTAATTAGCGAGCATCAGATCATTGATGATCTTTTGTGAACGCGGGGAATCTTGATTTGAGATTGCCTCTTCAAGCTCTTGATTGTCTTTTAGACTGTCTGCAAGTTTGACAAGACGCAATACGGTCTCAATATTGACCTCTGCCTCTTTTACAGGGTCCATACCTGAGGCATCAGGGAAAGTGTCAAAGTAGTAAGCACCTTGGAAGTTTTCTTTGCGAAGTTTATAGATAAGCTCTAAAGTAGCGCGTAAATTTACAGCTCCGACCATTAAGCCATCATCTCTTTTGCCCCAGCCATCATTAAGATGTAAACCTAAGATCTTGGTTTGACGAGATACTAAAGCTGCCGCAAAAGCTGGAATTTCACCTGCAAAGAGGACATGACAAAAATCTAAGGTAACGCCAATGTTATCAAGACCTATATCGTGAATAGCAAGTAAGGTAGTAGAAGCATTTGGTAAGATTGAGAAAGCACGTGGCTCATTTGGTTTGTACTCAATACTAATCTCAGCACCTTGAGTTTTGGCATATTCACCTACTTCACGGAAGCACTCAACTAAGTTTTCCCACATTTGGTCATAATTTGCTTGGAAGCAATAGTCAAAACCATCTTGACCTAACCAAATAGTCATAAGCTTAGTGCCAAATTCACTACCACAATCAATACCGCGTTTAGTTAACTCAACAGCCTCTTTACGCACTCTTTTTTCAGGATGAGTAAAAGCACCTAACTGAAACTCAGGAATGGTATTAAAGCGCATGGCCATACCATTAACATGAAGTCCCTTATCCTCAATAAAACTCTTAAGTTCTTTAACATCATTTTTAATATGTTGAGGATAATTTAAATCAACATCAGTTAAGCCTTTAACTGTGGCAGCTCTTTCTATCATCTGATAGGTATTAGGTTTGCCTTTTAAATCTGGCCAAAAAGTATGGGCGCAAGAAGCAAATGAATTAAGTCGAGTTGCAAAGCGAATATTTTCCATAGCACTTTCCTTTAATTGGTTTGTTTGTAAATTACTTTACAACTTTATTTTATTTTGTTAAGTCGTTTTATGATAAGAATACGTTTACGATCACAAAAATAGCTTAAATTAGCCATTTTTAAACTTACACTTAAGTAAATTACTTTATAAGTTTGTAAGAGATCGTAAACTAACCTAAGTTATATATACCTAACTCCCTTTATTTAACGAATAAAGTAAAATTTGGGCTAAAAAGCGAGAACTTAAATTTACAATTTTTTAAAAAACCGTTAACAAACTTAATTTTTAAAGATATTTTTTAAGTAATCCCCAAAAGTGGCAATTATCTTTACTACTCTTATCTAAAAAAGACTTCATACCTTACATTGCATAGCTTTGTTACTAAAACTTATACCTTATCCCCAACTCTTGTCGCATAGTGCTCATTAGACTCTAGATTAATCTGTGCAATTAAGAATTTTCACTTTTTTGTCTCTTGAGATCTATTTTTCACTTAGAGCCTAATTTTTGTCCCTTAAAAGTAAGCCTACTTTAAAGGTTAGCGTAAACCTTACAAACCAACGCCCCTTCTTTCAAATTTTTAAGCTTAAAAATCAAAGTTATAGATACTTAAAGGCAAAGGTAAATTAAAACGCACTTTTTTATGCCATAAAAGAAAGATTTTGCTAAAATTTGCAGATTTTTTAGAGTGCATTTAATACAATGGCAAAGCTAAGTTTTAGCCTTTAAAATTTAACTTTGCTTAGTGTTTTTAGTTTGAGGTTAATAATCATGATCGGCTTGAAAAAAGCTTTCCTTCCTTTACTCCTGGCCCTTGTAAGCTTACAAGTCACAGCCGATGAAACTCCACTTTTAAATGATCCTGCATCAAGATTGGCTGCTATTGATGGCACCATACAAAGTGTTAATGAAGAATTAAGTTTGCAGCGCGCTAAAATTGGCGAGCTTACAGCAGAGCTTGAAGCTGCAAATCATGAGCAAAAGAAATTTAAATCAGATATGCTAGAGGAGCTTAAGGCTCTAAGACGGCAGAATCAATCCATGATTGACTCTTTATTTTCAGGTAGCAACTTAAGTCAAGATACTCAAAGCTCTTTAGGGGGTGTTAAACCTTTGCGCAATTATGAAACTCAAACCCCAGATGGCAAGCTTTACTTTGGTGAAGATGAATTTGTCTATGTAAGAGAGGCTAATGCCACCATTGATGCAAGAATTGATACCGGTGCTACCGTCTCCTCAATTAGCGCCCGCAATATTACTGAATTTGAAAGAAACGGTAAGAAGTGGTATCGCTTTGATATTGAGGCAAATGGCCGCGTAATTAATGCCGAAGCTCCTTTTGTGCGCTACTCAGATGTAAGACAGTCCTCCAAATCTACTACCACGCGCCGTCCTGTGGTAAGCCTTAACGTTAAAATTGGCGATTATTCAGGAGCATCTGAATTTACCTTAACTGATAGATCTAAAATGCAATATGCGCTCTTAATTGGTCGTACCTTAATTCAAGATATTGCCGTAGTTGATGTTTCAAGATCGCACATTCAAGGAAAAACAAGCCCCGATAGCCTGTTAATTTTAATGCGCGATGATTATGAGAAGGCTAAAAAAGAAGGCATTAACCCTAATGAGGAATATGACAGACAAGCGCAAAGTAAAGCGGGCATGATTGCAAGTCCTACTAATTTAAATGCAACCGTTGGCACTGATCCTAAATCATCATTGCCAACTGTGGTATATCAAAAAGAACAAACTTTAAAGCAAGATAATTAAGCGGAGTTTATGATGGTCTCACGCGGTGTATTCTACGTCGTCACAGCGATTTTATTTGTCGTTGGTATCCTCTTTATTGGCTATCAACATGTCACCTTTGAAATTCCTTTTACCCCAGGGCAAATGCGTAAGGTGTGGACGGTGGAGGCTAAAGTTGAATTTGAGCCTACCGGATCTGGGGCTGCAACTGTAGATCTTTCCTTACCTGCTGTGCAACCTGGAGTTACACAATTAAAGCAAAGTACTGCTGGTTTAGGTTTTGGTACCACCTATATTTATCACGATGATGGTGCCTCTTATGTACAATGGACAAAAAGAAATCCTGCAGGCTTGCAAACTCTTTATTATCGCGCCGACTTTTTAATGGATGATACGGCACAAGACTCCTCAATGACAGTCCCTGAGCTTAAACAAAATGTTGAGCCTGAGCCTTATCTTACTGCCATGAGATCTATTGCAGAATCAGCTCTTCAAAGATCATCAAATCCATTTTCACTTGCGGTGCAAGCAATTTCAATTATTAACTCCAACACTGAGGAGAGTACTTTACTTTTATCAAGCTACAAAAAGCCTGAACTTTTAGTGCACATCTTAGAGCTTGCTAAAATCCCCTCTCGCATTGTCGGGGTTTTAACTCTTGAAGATGGCAGACGCAATCGCAATTTAAGCCCAAGAGTTGCAGTCTTTGATGGTACGCAATATGAAATCTTCAACCCCTTTACCGGAGATTCTGGAGTAGGTCCAAATGAGCTTATTTGGAACAATCATGACGGCTCAATCTTAGATATTCAAGGCGGCACTAATGCCCAGGTAAGTTTTTCAATTATTAAAAACTCCATGAGTGCCTCTGAGGCAGGTCATCTAAAAGTTGAAACCATGCAAGCCTCAGGTAAAGATGTGCTCTCATTGTCAATTGACACGCTACCAATTGAAGAGCAATCCCTCTTTAAGAGCATCTTATTGTTGCCAATTGGCGTTTTAATCGTCGTCTTTTTAAGAATTTTAATTGGCATTAAAACCTCAGGTACTTTCATGCCAGTTTTAATTGCCATGGCCTTTTTACAAACCTCACTTTTAGTAGGTTTAATTGGCTTTGTCTCCATTGTCTGTATTGGTCTTATTGTAAGATCGTGGCTTTCGCATTTAAATTTATTGTTGGTGGCAAGAATTTCGGCGGTGATTATCACGGTAATTGTCTTAATCGGTGCTATTTCTATTATCACCTATAAGATTGGTTTAACTGAAGGTATTAAAGTGACCTTCTTCCCGATGATTATTCTCTCTTGGACCATTGAGAGAATGTCCATTCTTTGGGAAGAGGAAGGTTATCGTGAAGTTCTAAAACAAGGTGGTGGTTCACTTTTTGTGGCCGTCTGTGCCTTCCTTGCCATGAACAGTGAAGTAATTCAGCACATTACCTTTAATTTCTTAGGCTTACAATTTGTAATTTTAGCTTTAGTCTTAATTATGGGTAATTACACCGGCTTTAGATTAACTGAGCTCAAGCGTTTTAAGCCATTATCTCAAAAGATCATTGAAGCCCATGAACAAGGTGTACCTTATGAGGCTGATAGACTTAATGCCAAGCGCAAAGAGCTTAAAGCAAATCCTCATCAAACCATTAAAAAATGGGAAGAGGAACATAAATTAAAAGAAGATCCTCTAAATCCTCAAAATGAAAGTGATAAGTAGATTAAGAGGTTATTATGTTTAAGCTTTTAAGTCGCTATGCCAATCCTCTTGATCTCATGCACTTTGGGATCATGGGGATGAATCAGCGCAATGTAAATTACATTGGCCGCTATAACAAAAGAAAGCTCTATCCTTTAGTTGATAATAAGCTTAAAACTAAAGAGATGGCCATTGCCCATCATGTAACTACCCCCAAACTTTTGGGCACGATTAAAAATCAACATGATGTGACAAATTTCCTTAAGATTATTGGCGATAATCAAGAGTTTTGTATAAAACCTGCCCAAGGGTCAGGTGGTAAAGGCATTTTAGCTATTACCTCAAGACAGGATACATTATTTATTAAAGCCTCCGGGCAAGGCATTAATAATCATGATGTAAGACGTCATTTATCTAATATCTTAGCAGGCCTCTTCTCCCTAGGAGGTAAACCTGATATTGCTTTAATTGAGTCGTTAATTCATTTTGATCCAGTCTTTGATGGCTACTCTTACGAAGGCGTCCCAGACACCCGCGTGATTGTCTTTCAAGGCTTTCCTATCATGGCGATGATGCGACTTTCCACAGCCGCCTCAGATGGTAAGGCTAATTTACATCAAGGCGCAGTGGGCGTGGGCATTTGTATGAGAACCGGCAAAGCCGTGCGTGCTGTACAGCACAATGATCCAATTAAATTTCACCCTGACACCGATAAAAATCTTTTTGAGCTTAAAGTCCCGCATTGGCTTGAGGTTTTAACCTTAGCCGCCTCCTGCTATAACATGTCAGGCTTGGGCTATATTGGCACGGATATTGTGCTTGATAGAGATTTGGGACCTATGCTTTTAGAGCTTAACGCCCGCCCAGGTCTTGCCATTCAAACTGCCAATAATGCAGGACTGCTGCCACGCTTGCGCTTAATTGAAGCTTTACCTAATAGACAGAGCATGAGTGTGTCAGAGCGGGTAGCTTTTGCAAGAGATCATTTTGGCGTGTTTGAAAGTTAAAATAATTTAACCTTGCAAACTTTAAAAAAGGGCATTTAAATGCCCTTTTAGGGTAAGAGAATTTTTTAAATATAGTGCTCTTAAAGCTTTAGTGTATCTAAAACTTCCCGCGCCTTTTTTATTGTCTCAAGCTTTGAGATCTCAAAGTCATACTCATCAATCACATAAGTTCCTGACATGAGATCTTCTGTTGGGCGATAGCACATTTTAGATTTTTCTAAAACTTTTGCTGAAAAATGATATTCCGTGCATAAAGTTTTTTCATAAAGCTCTTTTAAATTTTGAGGATTAACCCCCGATCCTGGCATGATCTTAAGCTTGCCTTGAGCTTTATCATTTAACTTACGAATAAGATCTGCGCCCATTAAGGCCTTTGGTCTTAAACCTGAGGTTAAAAGACGGGGGATCTTATAGTCAATTAAAAGATCTAAAGCGGCAAAAGGATCTTTGCACAAATCAAAAGCCCGATGGAATGTGACATCTAGGTCTTGTGCTAAAGGCATTAGCGTATCAAGAACCTTACGGTCAATTTCACCGTCACAAGTTAAAGCCCCAAACACCACGCCATCTACTCCAAGATCTAGGCAGATTTTAAGATCTTCAACCATCACCGCTAAATCATCTTCGCTATAGAGAAAATCCCCACCACGAGGTCTTATCATGACATTAAGTTTGGTGTGAGTTAAAACTTTACGACAGGCTTTTATGACTCCATAAGAGGGGGTAATACCCCCTTCTTGTAAGGAGGCGCAAAGCTCCACACGATCTGCACCTCCTTCCTGCGCATTTTTTGCACTCTCAAGGTTGCCTGCGCAAATTTCTAAAACAAATTTAGTCAACGCGACGCACTCTCTTGCCTTGATTGAAGGCCTCAAGGTTTTCACCAAATTGCTTTACAAGCTCGGTGAGGCACGCATCTGACATCCAAGCCTGATGAGGGGTTAAGATAAAGTTATCCATCTTAAGGCACTTTGAGAATGGATGATCTGAGGTTAAAGGCTCAGTTGAGGCCACATCACCTGCCGCACCTGCAATTTCCTCAGAAAGTAAGGCATTTACCAAATCCTGCTCATTGACCACCCCACCTCTTGCATTATTTATGATGTAGCAAGATTTCTTCATCATGCCAAACTCGCGGGCGGTAATTAAATTATTCGTCTTATCATTTAATGGGCAATTAACTGAAATAAAGTCCGCCTCTAAAATGGCCTTATCAAATTCGCAGTAGCCCTCACGAATGTTACTCTCACCTTTGTGCTCAACCTTTAACACCTTCATACCAAAGGCCTCACACAACTTACCAATGCGACTTCCAATGGCACCATTACCAATAATAGCTACCGTCTTGCCATCTAAATCCACAATTGGGGCTGGTAATTGACAGAAGCAATTAGCATTTACCCAAATACCATCTTCCATAGCCTTGCGGGTTATTAAACTATTGCGCGAAAGCATAAGCATCATCGTTAAAGTATGCTCGGCTACTGATTTGGTACTATAACCTTGAATGGTTGCAACACCAATGCCCTTTTCTTTGCAGAAGGCTACATCAATATTATTAAAGCCTGTGGCAAGCTCGGCAATAAATTGAAGTTTTGGTAATTGACTTAAAACTTGCGAGGTCAATTTACACTTATTAGTAACTACAATCGTTGCATCTTTGGCTCTTGGCACAATCTCTTCAGGTTTAGTGGTTTCATAAGAGACCCACTCGTGCTCAAAAGATGGACGTGGTAAAGGAAAAGCCTTTGGAATAGAAATAGCGTCCAAAACAACAATGCGATGCATAATAACCTCTTATTTTTCCAAAAATTAACGATACTCTTATTATAGACTTAAGAATTTTTGATCCTCTCTTATCTTAGAACTCTTTTGCAAGAGTGTGAGCTATGTAACCGATTACAAAATTTTAGGTAAACAAAAGTGCTTAATTTTGCCAAATTTTCTCAGCAACAAGCTTTACGTTACACAAAAGGTTTAACATACAATCATGAATGTAAATAAAGTCTAAGAAGAGACTTAAGGAGGCTTTTATGAATGCTACCATAGGACTTTTTCTTTTGACTATAGCCTTTGCTGCATTTGCTTTGCTCTTTACTTTGCCCAAAATAATGATGGGACCTTTTGTGAAAGCTTATCCTTATGTAGTAGGCGTATTTGCTTTTGCCTATTTGATGGCTTTTGCCTTAAGCCCTAATTTTTTTGACAAAGTAATTGCTATTGTGATGCTGATTATTTGCGCAATTACCATTGATAATCGTTTAAACAAAGAAGCAAAGGACGATCTAAAACGCTTTAAGCATTTAAATGCCTAACATCTAAAAAAGGCGGCCCGTCCGCCTTAAATTTTGGATTTACCTTTTATGAATACCGTGCCACAAAATCCCCAACCCGAAATTCTTTTTAGCAAAAACTATCTACTTATTATTTTAACTAACGGTTTGTTATTCTTTGGCTTTCAGTTCTACCCCTCAGCCCTTCCTGGCTACTTAAAAAGCCTTGGGGCAGATGATTTTCTTTTAGGAGTGCTAACTGCTTTAACCACTTTACCTGCTATTATCACAAGACCGATTGCAGGCTATCTTTTAGATACCATAGGGCGCTTTAAGATCTTATTTTTAGGCCTTTTTTCTATGACGATCGTAGCTTTAATTATGGGCTTTTTCCCAACGATTATCATGATCTTAATTATGCGCACCTTACATGGAGTGTTTTGGGGCTTTGCCGCAACGGGTACTGCTACGGTGGCAACTGACTTTATCCCCAAAAACCGTATGGGCGAGGGAATTGGCTATTTCTCTTTATCCTGCTCACTTGCTTTAGCAATAGCACCTGCTTTAGCGCTCTCCCTTCCTTATGATTGGATGTTTATCTTAGGTACGGTGTTTTTTGCTCTAGCCATTTTGGTATCACTTCCTATTAAATACAAGCAACTTACAGACAAACCTAAACAAAGAGTCTTTATTGAAAAGCGCTCTTTGTTACCTTCAATTATTGTGCTCGTCTCTAATGCCTCCTATGGGGCACAGGTAACTTTCATTGCTCTTTTTGCCAAAGAGCGTGGCCTTGAGCACGTAGGTCTATTTTTTATATTCTTTGCCCTAGCTTTAATGATAAGTCGTCCGGCAATTGGCAAATTAGTTGATAAAATTGGCGCTAAAAAAGTGATTGCCCCCTCTCTTATTGCCTTAAGCCTCTCTTTGGTATTGCTCTCGCAAGCCTATGGTATGGCATTAGTTTTAATTTCCGGTGCTTTATATGGTCTCTCCCAAGGTGCCGTCCTCTCCTCTTGTCAGACCCTTGCTGTACTTAGAGCCTCCCCGGAGCGTTTAGGGGCAGCAAATGCTACTTTTTCAACCTTCTTTGACTTAGGTTTAGGCCTTGGAGCTTTAGTTTTTGGCGTGATTGCAAGTTTAAGTGACTATGGCACGATGTTTTTGTGCACCGCCCTCTGTCAAGTCATAAGCCTTATTATTCTAAAATTCGACAAAGAATAAGCTTTAGGCATTTGTTTTAAATAATGTTGTATAATTACGCGATTTTAACTATTTGAGCACAATTGTTGTCAAGCGGAGAAAATATGCTCTTAGATCCGGCCCTCCTCAAGCTTAAGGAAAAATTTGAAAGCGCTAAAGTGCGTAAAGAAGGAACTGTTAGAGCCTCAGATCGAGGTTTTGGCTTTTTAGAGACAAGTGATAAAGAATCCTTCTTTATAATTCCAGCTAACATGAAAAACGTGTTAAACGGCGATAAGATCGTCTGTTTAATTGAAGAAGATGCCGACGGTAAAAAGAAAGCTGTCCCTGAGAGCTTACAAGAGGCGTTTTTAAAACGCTTTACGGCAAGACTTACTATTTCAAATGATGGAAAAAATAAGAAAAAATTATCTGTAACTCCAGATGTGCCAACCATTAAAAATCAAATTCAAGTAGATGATCATCGAAAGGATAAATCTCAAGAACTTAAAAACGGTGATTTTGTGATCTGCAAGCTTAAAAAGCACGCCTTAAAAGATGGTGTTTTTAAAGCCTCTTTAGAAGAGTTTGTCTGCCATGGCAACGATCCTCAAGCCCCTTGGACAGTATCACTTCGCAATTTAGATTTACCTCTTGAGTGTCCAAAGCTTCCTCAAGATTTAAAATTTAATGAAGATGAAAGCTACTATCAGGATTTAACGTCACTGCCTTTTGTCACCATTGACTCAGAGAAAACTGAGGATATGGATGATGCTTTATATCTTGAAGAGACTTCAGAAGGCTACATTCTCTATGTAGCAATTGCCGATCCTACCGCTTATATTAAAGAGGATAGCCCACTTGATGAGGAAGCTTCAAAACGCGCTTTTTCAATTTATCTTCCAGGGCGTAATATCCCGATGCTACCGCGTGAGATCTCAGATGATCTCTGCTCATTAAGACAAGATCAAAAAAGAGCGGCCTTAGTAGGTAAGATCTATGTTGACTTTGACGGTCAAATCTTAGTTGAGAAGACTCAATTTTTATTAGCCAATATCGTCTCTTGTGGCAAGCTTATCTATAACGAGGTTTCAGATTTCTTAGAAACAGGCAGCTGTGAGACCTTCATTCCTACTGACAC
>CALXNU010000001.1 GCA_944389835.1 uncultured Succinivibrionaceae bacterium | reverse complement strand
CATACACCTACTAAGATCGCCTCTTTACCTCTGCGCTCTTACCCTCAAGCTTAATCTCAGGTTTTATTTGACAGTTTAACAGTAAATTTAATTTAAAATTAGGATGTTATCTAAAACACATTGCAACAATCTCTATTTTTTAGAGAAGCTAACTTTAAATCTTTAGCACCTACATTTTGCTCAAAGCAGCATTCTTAGGCCGTTTTGAGCCATTATTTTTTAAATTATTGTAGGTGTAAAACATACACCTACTAAGATCGCCTCTTTACCTCTGCGCTCTTACCCTCAAGCTTAATCTCAGGTTTTATTTGACAGTTTGTCAGCAAATTGCATTTAAAATTAAAGCGTTATTTAAAACACATTGCAACAAACTCTATTTTTAAGAGAAGCCAAACTTTAAATCTTTAGCACCTACATTTTGCTTAAAACCTCATTCTTATGCTGTTTCACGCCATTATTTTTTTAATTATCGTAGGGGTATAAACTTCATCTTAAGTATTAATCTTGAGTACTCTCTTTTCATTTAAAAGCTCATTTTTATGCGATTTATGGCTAGAACCTACTTTAAATTAAACTTAAAGCACAAAACATAAAATCTTTTGGCATGAAAAGAACATAGAGTTTTAGATTTTGTTACACTTAAATCTTAAGATCTGAGACTTCGAGGCTTACATAGCAAATGCCAAATAGTAATTTTAGCTTTCTAAGTAAAGAGTTCCCGCTTTTATACCAACTCTCAAATAGTGCAGAGCAATACCTTTATACCGATCAGCAAGCATGTTTTTTAAAGCTTCGCCTTTTTTGTGAGACATTGACTACCTCTATTCTTGAGTATTGCAATATTAATACTGCAAACTTCAAACACCGTAAACAAATAGATAATCAATTTGAGCGCATAAACTTAATAAGTAGAATCTGCAAACTGGACGAAGGTGTAACCAAATCCTTTCATTTTTTAAGGCAACAAGCAAATGTTGCAGTCCACACCAATGAAGCCACACTTGAAAATGCACAAGCGTGCCTAAAAATATCTTGGCATCTTTCGCGTTGGTTTTATCGCTCCTTTGGTAAAAATAAAACTATTCTCGATCAGCTCAAATACGTTGCTCCTGCCAAGCCATCTAATAAAGAAGATGAAAACGAGCTAATTGCTAAGCTTCAAGCACAACTTAGTGAGCAAGAAAAATACATTAAACAACTTCAGGATGAGCAGAAAAAACACGAAGAAGAAACCAACGCTTTATTACAAAAGAAAGAGCAAGAGCTTTTAGAAAAGTTTAAACATGGTGATTTTGAGGTAGAAAACAACCTTGTACCAGAAGCTTATGATCAACTAAAACAAATAAAGAAAAATAATAATCCTGCAAACTACGCACTTACTCTTGTACCACAATTCTTTATGCCTGCTAAAGTTCAAAAAGAACTTAGTCAAGCGTCTCAAAAAGAAGCAACTAACATCGCAAGTGACGAGGCTCTAGCCAGACAATTTATCGATCAAATGCTAAAAGATGCAGGTTGGATGGCAAATAGTAAAGTCCTTAACTATCAAAATGGAGCACGTCCTAATCCTAAAACCAATTTAGCTATCGCGGAATATCCTGTTAAAAATGGTTTTGCCGATTACGTACTTTTTATTGGTTTAAAGCCTGTAGCAATTCTTGAGGCTAAAAAAGCCAACATTTCAACAGTCTGTAAGATTGAGCAAGCTGAGCGCTATAGTATCGACTTTGATTTTTCTTTGGATCATAAAATCCAAAGACCATTTGATGGAAATCAAAGTTCTTGGTCTGTAAATACTGATGAAAAGGACTTAGCTAAAGCTCAATTTTTCCAAATTCCATTTGTCATCGCTTCAAATGGCACAAATTACTATGATAAAGATCCTGAACACTCAGGCACCTGGTTTCGTGATGTAAGGCAAGCCTCTAATGTACGTTACCCAATAGGCTCAATCCCAAGTCCTGAAGATCTTGAAGATCTACTTAAAGTTAATAAAGAAGAGGCTTTACAAAAACTTTCAACAGAGCCTTTTGACTATTTAAGATTAAGGCCATACCAAGAAAAAGCCGTTCAAACTGTTGAAAGTGCCCTACAACAAGGCAAGAGCCGCCTTTTAATTAATATGGCCACAGGTACTGGTAAAACTTTAGTAGCAAGAGCTCTTATTTACCGTTTATTAAAATCTGGCCTTTTTAAACGGATCCTCTTTTTAGTAGATAGAGTTGCGCTTGCCGAGCAAGCCTTTAATAAATTTGATGAATTTCCAATCGAAAACTCATTAAAGTTAAGCCAAATTTATTCTATTAATAGTAACGATGACTTTAATGTCCAAAGTAACACCAAGGTACAAATCGCGACAGTTCAAGGTTTAGTTAGAAAGCTGTTTAGCGACAATAACGTACTCTCCTCTGGTATGTTTGACTGCATTATTGTAGACGAAGCTCACCGCAATTATGCTCAAGATAAAAATGCTGGAGATAATGCACGAGAGATCTTATCGCAATTAGGTGAAAGCACCTATCTTGCAACCTATAGAAGAGCTTTAGATTATTTCCCTGCAACTGTAATTGGCTTTACAGCAACTCCTTCAAAGCAGAGTATTGAGATCTTTGGACAGCCTGTTTACAACTATTATTATAAAGACGCGGTACTTGATGGTTATTTAGTAGACTATAACCCACCTTTGGTTTTACAAACTGAACTTTCAAAAAAAGGGATCTATATTGCAAAAGGTACTGAGGTTCAAGTTTACAAATCCAAAACTGGTAAAACCATAAACAAGATCTTGCAAGAGGATCTTGATTTTAAACTTCGCGACTTTAATATTAAGGTCAAAAATGAAAGCTTTAATCAAGTCATCTGTGAACAATTAGTAAATGATCCGCGCATTGATATCACCTCACCTCGTAAAACTTTAATTTTCTGCTTCCCAGATGATCACGCAGATGAAATAAAACATATCCTAGATATGCTTTATCACAAAAAGTATGGAGATAAATACGATGAGCGGGCGGTGCAAAAGATCACCGGCAAATCTACTAATGCCGAGCAACTGATTAAAAACTTTGCTCTTGAGAAGTATCCCAACATTGCTATTACTGTTGACTTACTTTCAACAGGTATTGATATTCCACAAATTTGCAATCTGGTATTTTTACGCTTTATAAGCTCTCCTGTGTTGTATCAACAAATGTTAGGAAGAGCGACCAGACTTTGCCCACAAATTGGTAAAGATTCTTTTAATATCTTTGATGCAGTGGGAATTACAGCCTTAAATCTTCAAGAGAAAATGGTAAATCTTGAAGGTTCAAGTCAACGTACAACTATGACTGCTGAGCAAATTGCTCAAGCTCTATCCGATCCTAAGCATCGTAAAAAATTATCCTCACTTCCAACTGAGCTTGGTGATCCTAACGGCAATCCAAATGAAGGACCTACAAATGGTGCTGAAGATCTAGTGGTTCTTTTTGCTCTAAAACTTAGCAAATTAATGAATAGAGCTCGCCCTTTGCGTCGTACTTATCCTGACATAAATGAGCTTTGCATAAGAATAGAGAAAATGTTTAATTGCAAAGCTGAAGATCTTCGTGAAACTATCGTAAATATGAGTCCTTCACAATTAGGCCAAATTTTAGCTTCAAATCCTAAGCTTTCTCAAATCATGGAGCAATTGCAAGAGCTTTGCCGTCCTGGACGTGAAATAGTAATTAGCACCTCTCAAGATAAATTAAAATCTGCAAAAGTTAATTTTGAAGAGGCTGGAGTCTCAGCTCAAGAAGTAATTCTAAAACTTAACCTTTATTTACATGATAAAGAAAAGAGCGAGCCTCTAATTAAAAAAGTGCTAACTGAGCCTTATCTTTTAACTTATGATGAACTAAGTCAAATTATTGCTACCCTTTTTGATGAAGGATTTAAAGAGGTACGCATAAAAACAGCTCTTAATGAGATGAAACTTTTAAGCTCTGAAAACTACAATCTCATTGATGCTCTACATGTAGTGTATTTTAATGAGCAAGTTAAACCTCTTTCTCAACGTCTTGACTTAGCTTTAGAGCAAACCTTAAACTCTGTGCCTCAACAAGCACAGAAAGTCTTAAAGCGTATCGCTTTAGGACTTAAAAAAGAGCTTATCTTTGATGAATCACGCTTTAATAAAATGTTAAGTGATATGGGTGGCTTGCATCTTGCCCGTAAACTTTGTGGTCCAAAATTAGATGAAGTCATCTTAAAGCTTGTTAAGCTTTTATTTTCGTATAACAAATAACCTTCAGGTTTAATTATGGCAGCAACAGATATTGTTAAGAAACTTTGGAATTTATGTGACATCTTACGTGACAGCGGCGTTAATTATTCAGAATACGTTAACGAGCTTGTAATGCTTATCTTTCTTAAAATGGTAGATGAGCAATTAGAATATAGTGTCTTAGATAAAGATCCTCTCCCTGAAGGTTGTCACTGGAAAGATATTAAAAACCTCTCAGGCATTGAACTTCTAGATAATTATCATCGCATTCTGGACACCTTATCTGGAAAAAACTCCTCTTTAAAAGAGCAACATATAACTTTAAATCCTAAAGTGCAGGCTATTTATGCAGAGGCTACTACCTCAATTAAAGAGCCTAAGAACCTTGAAGCATTAATTAAAAACCTTGATGCTCTTGATTGGTTTAGTGAAGATAAAGATGAGCTTGGTAATGCTTACGAAGGTCTTCTTGAGAAGAACGCTAATGAAACCAAATCAGGTGCAGGTCAATACTTCACGCCTCGTGTATTAATTAATGCCATGGTTGAAGTTATGAAACCTAAAGCAGGAGAGATTATTCAAGACCCTGCCGCAGGCACTGGGGGGTTTATCCTAGCTGCCAATCAATACATTAAAAATACCACTAATGATTTTGCAGATTTGTCATTAGAAGAAATTACCTTTCAAAAAGAAGAAGCTTTTGAGGCCGTGGAATTAGTGCCTAATACTAGACGCATGGCGCTTATGAACTGCCTTTTACACAATCTCCCAGGACGCGGTGAAGGTGTAGTCCACTTAGGTAACAGCTTAGGAACACTTGGAGAATCATTAACGCCTGCTAATCTTATCTTAACTAACCCACCATTTGGCACCGCTAAAGGTAGTGGCATTACAAGAAGTGATTTACCCTTTAAAACTACCAACAAGCAATTAGCTTTCTTAGAGCATATTTACCGTAACTTAAAACCAGGTGGCAGAGCGGCAGTTGTTTTCCCTGATAACGTGCTTTTTGAAAGTGGTATTGGTAAAGAGATCCGAATTGATCTTATGCACAAATGCAATCTGCATACTATTTTGCGTTTACCAACCGGTATCTTCTATGCCGCAGGTGTCCAAGCTAATGTGCTATTTTTCACTAAAGGTACAAAAGAAGATCCTTTACAAGATGAAAACTGCACCAAAGGCGTTTGGATTTACGATCTAAGAACCAATATGCCATCTTTTGGTAAAACCTCACCTTTCACCTCTGATTTCCTAAAGCCATTTATAAAAGTCTTCGGTGAAGATCCTTTAGGTTATAGCGATCGTCAAGAAGGTGAGTGGTCCTTTACTAATAGTGAAGAGAATACTCAAGAAAATAGCCGTTGGCGTTACTTTAGCCGTGAATATATCCGTGACACTAACAGCGAGTCTTTAAATATTAGCTGGATTAAAGATAAAGATTTAGAGCAAAATCTTGATGACATTAATCTAGATGACTTAATTCAAGATGCTAGCAAAGAATCTCAAGAAGTAGCAGTACTTTTAAGTAAGTTACAAGGTCTTTTAGCAAAGTAGGAATAGTTATGAATATTGATTTAATTAAAGCTAAAGTACTTGATCTTGCAATTAAAGGACAACTTGTTGAGCAGAGAGATGATGAAAAACTTAGCGATGAAATTTTATCTTTACCTAATATTGAAGGTCCATTTGAAATACCTAATAATTGGAAATGGATTAATATAAATAAAGTAACAAATAAAGGATTACAAAAAAAGCCTAATAAAGACTTTATTTATATTGATGTATCATCTATTGACAATAAAACTGGAAAAATTATTAATAGAAAATTACTAAAACCATCTAATGCACCATCTAGAGCAAGAAAAATAGTTTCAAGTGGAGCTATTTTATACTCAATGGTAAGACCTTATTTAAAAAACATCTGTGTCGTTCAAAATATAAATGAAGAAACTATTGCAAGCACAGCTTTTGCTGTATTAAATTGCAAAAATAATATTGTTAATACCTTTCTTTATAGAGTGTTATTATCTTCTTATTTTAATCAATATGTATCTTCTAAACAAAAAGGTATCTCTTATCCTGCTATTTCAGAATCAGATTTTCTAAATGCTCCAATACCATATCCTCCACTAAAAGAACAAAACCGCATCGTCAAAAAAGTTGAAGAAATATTCTCCATTCTCGATGCTCTCAAGGATCACCAAACTATCCTTTTATCAAAACTTGATTTAATTAGAAAAGTTGCAATAGATAAAGCTATTAAAGGTCAACTTGTTGAGCAAAGAGACGATGAAAAATTAAGTGATGAAATTTTAAACCTTCCAAATATTGAAGGTCATTTTAATATTCCTGATAAATGGAAATTTGTGGAGTTAAAACATATAGGTAAAATTATTGGTGGCGGAACTCCTAAATCAAATAAAGAATATTGGGAACCTGGAGTTATTGCATGGTTAAGACCTGCTGACTTTAGTAAATTACAATGTAAATTTATTTCTCATGGTGAAAAATTTATCTCTGAAGAAGGTTTAAAAAAATCATCAGCGAAATTAATGCCTAAAGGTTCAGTAATCTTTTCCTCTAGAGCTCCTATTGGTTATGTATTTATTACTCAAAATGATGTATCAACCAGTCAAGGTTGTAAATCAGTAATACCAGACTTCAATAAAGTTACAAGTGATTGGATTTATTACTCATTAATCGCAGCAACACCTGAAATCAAACAACGAGCTTCGGGAACAACTTTTCTAGAAATATCGGGGAGTAAATTTGGCGAAACTAAAATATCCCTTCCTCCTCTTCAAGAACAACACCGCATTGTGCAAAAACTTGAGGAGATACTCTCAACTGTAAGTACGATCAAAAACTTTCTCAAAAACGATAAAGCCTAAAGAAATTGCTGCAACTTTTTATTAAGTTGCAGCAAAATGAAAGGTAATTTTAATTTTGAATTTCAAAAAGCTCTTCTAACCTAAAGGTTGAGATAAGCTTTAAAAGCCTTGGGGTGGCGTGAGTTAAAATTAGCTTATGTCTAGGAGTGGCTTTTGCCCACTGCACTAAAAACGCAACTCCAGCTGAATCAACATCTTCAAGATTCTTTAAATCAACATTTGATTCTTTAAAGATCTCAAAGCGTCTTTCCCAAAGCTCTGGCACAGTATTTACGTTCAGCGCCTTAAACACTTAGCACCTCTACTTATTTTCAGGAACTAAAGGCTCTGCACTGCCTGAGGCATTATGATCTGCAATCATCTTAGTTACAGCATCAATACCCTTTTGACGAATTAAAGGTGAAAGCTCAGATTGCTTGGCAGATAACATAGAAATGTTCTCAGCTACCATATCAAAGGCTTTCCACTCACCAGTCTTACTATTCTTTCTAAGCTTAAAGATGAGCTCTAAATCCTGCTTACCTGCCTCACGAATTAAGAACTTGATATTCACCATTGTCTCATCAGCACCTACCTTTTGATAAGGTGGGATTACTAATTCTTGATTATCGTATTTGCCTAAAGCTTCAGCATAGGAGGCAATAATGTATTCAGAAAAAGCATCTGCAAAGGCATCTCTTTGCTCTTTAGTAGTTTGCTTTAAGTTATTGCCAATTACACGGTATGCAGCATAAGTTGAATCAACATATGGCATAAGCTTAGTGCGAATTAAATCCTTTCTAAAGGCAAGATCTGTTTTGACCTGATCTTTGTGTGCCTTAATGGTGTCAAAAGTATCTTGAGCTACCACTGACAACATCTTATAAGGATCTTTGGTATCAACATCTGCTGCAAAAACTGAAAATGAAGTAATTAAAGCAGCAAAGGTTAAGAGTAGCTTTTTAAACATAGAAAAATCTCCTCTAAAAATTATTAATTCGTTGACTCTTCTGATGAAGATGAGTTGTATAAGAACTTGGCAATTAAATCTTCGAGGACTACGGCAGAGGCTGTGTCATTGATAAAATCACCATCTTGTAAATAGGTGGTTCCTAAATCTTCATCATAAAAACCTGGGGTAATGGCAATATACTGCTCACCTATGATACCTGCAGTTTGAATGGCGGCCCGTGATTCACTTGAAATTTGAGAATATTGTGAATAAATTCCCATCTCCACAACCGGCACTAAGCTTTCTTGATCAAGATAGATATTCTCGACACGTCCTATTACCACACCACCAATTCTAACTGGGGCACGTACTTTTAAAGAGCCTATATTGTCAAACTTGCCCTTTACAATATAAGTATTAGAACTGCCATCTAACACCAAACCTGAAACTTTAAGTGCCATAACTACTGAGGCTAAAATGCCAAGTAGCATAAAAAGTCCTACTAAAAATTCTGTCTTACTAAACTTCATAATTACCACCTAAAACATCAAAGCCGTCAAAACGAAATCCAGGCCTAAAACTGCAAGCGATGACTGTACCACCGTGGCGGTAGTCGCATTACTGATACCCGCTGAGGTTGGCATACAATCATAACCATTAAAAAGAGCAATCCAGGTACAAGCAATAGCAAACACAAAAGCCTTAATTACCATACAGCCAATATCATCGACTAAATCGACACTGCTTTGCATTCCTGACCAATAAATACCATCATCAAGGCCTAGCCAATCGACACCTACTAACTTGCCACCGTAGATACCAATTAAGCAAAACATCATCGAGAGGATAGGCATGGAAATCACGCCCGCCCAAAATCTTGGGGAGATAATACGTCTTAGAGGATCTACTGCCATCATCTCCATAGATGATAATTGCTCTGAGGCTTTAAGCTGACCTATCTCTGCGGTAAGTGCTGAACCTGCACGTCCTGCATATAACAAGGCTGTAACTACCGGGCCTAACTCACGAATGATAGCCAAAGCCACTAACGTTCCCAAAGAGCCTGTAGCCATAAAGTCTTTTAAGATATTAAAGCCTTGTAAGCCTAAGACCATGCCGATAAAAAGACCTGAAACTATAATAATGATAATAGATTGCACACCAATAAAGTGGATTTCCTTAACTAATAAAGGAAAATGCTTTCTAATATCAGGCCTTCCGATAAGTGCATGACATAACATAATGGTAGAACGACCAAGTGAGGTAACCTTACCTAAGCCCCACCTGCCAATACTACCTATAAAACTAATCATTAAAGCTCCTCCAAGTAAGAACGCTCAGTTCGCATATGGAAAGCATATGGTCCATCAAAGTCACCGTTAATAAACTGTTTGACTCTAGGATCATTACTATGTCTTACCTCATCTGGAGTACCTCTTCCTATGACCTTACCTGAAGCTAAAATATAAACATAATGTGCAATACTTAAAACCTCGGTTACATCGTGGGTCACAATTAAAGAAGTAATTCCCAAAGAAGAGTTTAAATCCGAAATTAATTTAACTAAGACGCCCATCGTGATCGGATCTTGTCCCACAAATGGCTCATCGTACATAATAAGATCTGGATCTAAAGCAATAGCTCTTGCAAGAGCTGCACGCCTTGCCATACCTCCTGATAACTCTTGAGGAGCATAGTGGGCAGCCGCTCTTAAACCTACAGCCTCAAGCTTCATTAACACAATGTCGCGAATTAAAGTTTCAGGTAAACGCGTATGCTCACGTAAAGGGAAAGCTACATTTTCAAAGACATCCATATCGGTAAATAAGGCACCACTTTGGAATAACATACTCATGCGCTTTCTTAATTCATAAAGCTTAGCTCTTTTTAAAGCATGTACATTTATGCCATCAAAAAGGACTTCTCCTTGATCTGGTGTAAGTTGTCCGCCAATTAAGCGTAATAAAGTTGTCTTGCCAGTTCCTGAAGGTCCTAAAATAGCTGTAATCTTGCCTTTTGGGATCTCCATATCAATGCCATCATAGATTTGATGACCATAATAGCTAAAAGACAAATTACTTATTTTAATAAGGCTCTCTTCTGACACTAGGATTCCTCATCTTATAAGTTAAAAATATTCGATAAGACCGATTTTAAGCTAAAAAGTTTCGCAAGCTACAAAAGGCGATCTAAAAAACTCACTTTGTACATGCCAAAAAGGAATTTACATACAAATCCTGCTTTAGAGTTTAAATTGTGGCAAACATCTCATAGAACATCACAAAGATTGGAATGGTAATAATACACGTAAGAGTATTTGCAACATTGATCGCACTTGCATACTGAGGCTCACTATCGTAAACCTGTGCCATTTGTACAATCGTTGAGGCAGAAGGTGCGACTGTGGCTAATAAAGTTACCAATAACACCGCATGAGCATTAGGTACATCTGAGGCAAAATAGCCCAAACCTAATAGGAGCAAAAGCATCAAGCTTGGCAAGAACAAAAGACGCATGAGAATAACTAAAGGTAAGCGCTTAAAAGAGATAATATCTTTAAGTTGCATCTTACCAATTAACATTCCAGCAACTAACATCGCACAAGGTCCTATCATAATACCTAAAGAGTCCATGGCATCTTTTAAAGGAGACCAGATTTTAATATCTAACAAAAATAGCGCAAAGCCACAAAATATCGAGAGCATATTGATATTTAAAAATATTTTTACAAAATTAAAACTAGTCTCTCCCTTTACGATGGCCCTGCCATGCGTCCACATCAAAACAGTTTGTACAGCCATAAAAGAGCAAGTGTAGATAACCCATTCAGGGCCTAAGATAGAGACTACAAGTGGAATAATAAGATTACCGGCATTCGTGTAAATAATTGAGGCAATTTCAACATTTCTAAAGTGAAAAAGCCTTGAGAAAAGATAAGTTAGCGCAATTAAACCTATATGCACCAAAATCGCTGCAATAAGACCTAAAATTAAACCATCTCTTAAGGAGTCACTATACTCAATCTGAAAGGCAGTAATTAATACGCAAGGTGTAATTAAAAACAAAGAAATTTCAGAAATTCCACGGCTTTGCGCAACATCCATAAACTTAAAGCGCACTAAGAAAAAACCTGCAAACAAAATTAAAAACAGGGAAATAATCTTGTGAACTAAAATCGTAACAATCAACTTTTTACTCCAAAGCTTAAAATTTGTTGCGCATTATGCAACTTACAAAAACTCTAAGCAAACTTGAAGAACTTAAGCCTTTTTCGCACTATTTTAAGTCATTATCTAAAATAAGAGACGGTTTTAAAAATTTTTAATAATTATGCAAAAAGTAGGCACGTTTTTTTCATGTATTTGAGCATCGCTGTTATAATCTCATTCAATATGGTCTTTTAAATTTTAGTTTCATAGGCAAGATTATGTACGATCAAGATTGTATAAGTGCGGGAGTTAGAGTTTTAAAAGAAGAGGCTCAAGCTCTTTTAGATCTGATCCCAACTATTGGGGATAGCTTTGTACAAGCTTGTCAATTACTCCTCTCTTGTAAAGGTAAAGTCGTTCTAACAGGAGTTGGAAAATCAGGACATATTGCCACTAAAATCGCCTCCTCTCTTGCATCAACTGGAACACAATCCTTTTTTGTACAAGCAGGAGAAGCCGCTCACGGCGATTTAGGGATGATAGGTACAGATGATGTAGTCATTGCAGTCTCAAACTCAGGCGAGAGCAATGAACTTAAACTTATGATCCCAAATTTAAGAAGACGTAAAATTCCTCTAATTGCCATTTGTGGAGTTAAAAATTCATCTCTTGGCACCTCTTGCGATATTTTCCTCTCAGCTCATGTCAAGCGTGAGGCCTGCCCTTTAAATTTAGCCCCTACCACAAGCTCAACTGCAGAACTTGCCATCGGAGATGCCTTAGTAGTGGCTTTAATTGAAGCGCGTGGTTTTACGGAAAGAGACTTTGCGCTCTCCCATCCAGGTGGTGCTTTAGGACGTAAGCTTTTAGTGCGTTGCGGTGATTTAATGCATCAAGGACCTGCTCTTCCTAAAGTTGATATTGATGAAAGCATTGAAAAAACCTTGATTGAAATGACTCAAAAAAGCTTAGGCATGGTTGTAGTGCTAAATCCTGATCATACTTTAGCCGGAGTTTTTACTGATGGTGATGTAAGACGCACTCTAGAAAAGGAAATCTCCTTAAAAGAAAAAATTAGCAAAGTTATGACGGCATCATGCTCTTATGTAAAAGCCCATACTCTGGCCGCCGATGCTTTAGCTTTAATGCAGCAAAAGAAAATTAGTGCTTTAGTCGTGGTGGATGATGACAATCATCCAATTGGCGCATTTAATATGCATGATCTTTTGCAAGCTGGAATTATTTAATTAAACAAACTATAGGAAATAAGATTATGAGAGAGCAAAATAATTTTAATCAAGGTTTAGGCCTTAGAAGACATGGTCAAGGTCAAGGTCAAGGTCGCGGCTTTGGTGGACAAGGACATGGACGTGGCCCAAACTTTCAAAATACCCCTAATGAAAACGTACAAGATACAAATTTCCAAAGTTTGAACGCACAATATATCCAAACTTGTCATGGACCTATTGATAAACAAATCTTTGAGAGATTAAAGAAGATTAAATTAGTAGGTTTTGATGTTGATGGTACCTTAACTGAAGGTGGTATCTATCTTGATCCTGAGGTTGGTGAGTATAAAAAGTTTTATACCAAAGATGGTCTTGGGATGTCCCATGCCGTAAAAGTGGGACTTAAAATTGCCATTGTTACCGCTCGCAATTCAAAACTTACCCAAAGACGCATGGATGAACTTGGAGTGACTATTGTTATGCAGGGACAACAAGATAAAAGAGTCTCTGTTGAAACTTTAATGAAAGAGCACAATTTACAACGTGATGAAATTGCCGTGATGGGCGATGATCTAAACGATGTACCACTCTTTGAAGCTGCAGGTTTTAGTGCCTGCCCAAAGGATGCTCATCCTTATATGTTACAAATTGCAGATCTTGTCTTACATTATGATGGCGGTCGCGGTGCTGCCCGTGAGCTTTTGGATCTAATTTTAATGAGCCAAGGCAAATTACCTTTATGCGGAGGTCCTTTCTAAAATGGGCGTTACCTTACGCTCTATGATTTTAGCTGGCATCTTAATTATTATGGCCGCAATTGTGTATCGTCTCTCAGTAAACCTAATTCCTGAGGTTTCTGATGAGACTTTACTTAAATATCCAACCTTTATAGCTAAAAACTTTCATGGTGAAAACTATAATGAAGAGGGGCAACTTACAGCAGTAATTGACTCTCCACATGTTGAATACTTTGAAAAACAAACCTTGATAACTTTAGAAAAGCCAACTGGCGTGTGGCATGATTACCAAAATCAACAACAAGAGCCCAACCGTTGGCAAATTAAAGCCATGAAAGGATCTTATATTATTGATAGCAAAGCAAGTTTAGAAGGAAGCATAGTATTAACTCCTTTACATCAAGACCCTACGCTTAAAAAGATTTCTACAGAAAAAGTCGATTACAATTTAATCACTAAAGAAATTTTCTCTGATCGGTTAATTGTAATTGAAGGTCAGAATTTCATTAACTATGGTACAGGTTTTAAAGTAGATCTAAATACTGATACCATCACTATTTCAGGAGAGCCTCATGCGCGCTACTACCCTGCCAATTAGTCTTATTTTTGCCTCTATAATCTTTGCAAGTGAAGCCTTTGCGCTACAAAGTGATTATGAAAAACCAATCAATGTGGTTTCAGAGCAACAAATGGCAGATCTAAAAGCCAATCGCGTTATATTTGAAGGTGATGTTGAAGCAACTCAAGGCACCATGAAAATTAATGCCGATAAAGTTGAAGTGCAAAGAGCCTCTAACGGACAGCTTGAGTCCATTATCGCCTACGGTAATCCTGTAACTTTTGAGCAAACCTTAGATAATGGTAAGCCAATTCACACTAAGTCCCGCACTTTAAGCTATTTGCCAGTACAAAACCTGGTAGTTCTTTCAGGTCAGGCTACCATTTGGCAAGGTGAGTCACGAATGAGCGGTGAGAGAATTGAATATAATATCCAAACTCAAAAGATGAGAGCTGAAAATCAACGCGCTCAAGGCGGAAGAGTTTCTAGCACCTTTGTTCCTGCTGAACTTAAAAATGAAAATAAAGGTGATTGATGAATACTTTAAAAGCACTACACCTAAAAAAGACTTATAAAAAACGTACCGTAGTCCATGATGTAAGTCTTGAGATCAAAAGCGGTAGCGTAGTAGGACTTCTAGGTCCGAATGGTGCCGGTAAAACTACCTCGTTTTATATGATTGTGGGGATCATTAATACCGAACAAGGTCAGGTTTTATTAAATGATCAAGATATTACCTTTATGCCCATGAATCAAAGAGCAAGAGCCGGTCTTGGTTATTTACCTCAAGAAAACTCTATTTTTAGAAAATTATCCGTTGAGGATAATTTAAAAGGAGTAATTGAGCTTATTCCTGATTTAAGTAAAGGTGAAATCGCCCAACGCGTAGATGAGCTTCTTGAAGAGTTTTCTATTACTCACTTAAGAAAAAATATTGGCATGAGTCTTTCAGGTGGTGAGAGAAGACGTGTTGAAATTGCTCGCGCATTAGCCGCTGATCCTAAATTTATTCTTTTAGATGAGCCTTTTGCAGGTGTTGATCCAATTTCTGTAAGTGAAATTAAAGGGATTATTAAACACTTAAAAGAAAGAGGCATTGGGGTGTTAATCACCGATCATAATGTGCGTGAAACCTTAGATGTTTGTGAAAGAGCTTACATCGTAAATGCAGGTGAAATCATCGCTGAAGGTAGCGCACAAGAAATTCTTAATAACGATAAAGTGAAGGATGTGTACTTAGGAGAAAGCTTCTCCATGTAAGTTAAATTTTAGGATTTGACGCACAAGGAATTAGGAAAATGGCCGGATTAAAAAATGCTTTACAGCTTAGGCAAACTCAATCGCAAACTTTAACGATGACGCCTCAGTTACAACAAGCCATTCGCTTGTTACAACTGTCAAGCATTGAATTAAGACAAGAAATTGCCTTAAATCTTGAGCAAAATCCTTTACTTGAAATCAACGAAGATTTAATCAATCCTAATGTTGAATCACTTGATGCTTTAATTGAGAATGAAAGAAAAGAAAGTGAGGTTTTCGATCCTTTTGATAATGACAGTTCAATTAACAATACCGCAGATATTTCCCTATCTAATGAAATTGAGCTAAGTGAAGATGGAAATCACGCCCATGATTCCTTATCAAATTTAGATGATAACGGCAGTATTCAAGAACTTGCGCATATTAAAACCCCAACCTCTAGCACTTCTGTCAAAAAAAGCATGTCCTTTGCTGATGATGATTTTAGTGTTTATGAAGGTGAAACCTCAGAAACCTTACAAGACCATTTAATGTGGCAACTTGATTTATCACCTTTAACAGGTTTAGACCGAGCAATTGCTGAATCAATTATCGATGGCATTGATGATTCAGGGTACCTTACAGAATCCTTAGATGATATTAAAGAGGCTGTGCAAAAAGCAGGCTTTGAAGTAAGCCCTGAGGATATTCAGGCAGTTTTAAAAATCGTACAAAACTATGATCCTTTAGGAGTTGCCTCAAGAAGTGTACAAGAGTGCCTTTTAATTCAATTAAATGCACTACCTAAAAACACTGAATATCTTGAACTTGCCAAAAAGATGGTCAAGGACTATATCGATTTACTTTCAAATCGTGATTTTAGACAACTTTGCCAAAAACTTGGGGTTAAAGAGCCCATCCTAAAAGAGATTATGGATTTAGTCACCTCTTTAAATCCAAGACCAGGTCAGGGGGTTATAAAAGAGAAATCAGACTTTGTAATCCCTGATGTTTTAGCCTTCAAACGTAAAGATGGCAGTTGGGCGGTTGAACTTAATCCTAATACCATTCCGCCAATTCGCCTAAATGAGCAATATAAATCGCTAGTAAACTTTGCTAAAACTGAGCAAGAAAGACAATTTTTCAAATCACATCTGCAAGAGGCTAATTGGTTTTTAACTAGTTTAAATAAACGCAATGAAACCTTATTAAAGGTTGCCCAATGCATTGTTGATCATCAACAAGACTTCTTGAATGAAGGTGAAACTGCCATGCATCCTTTAATCCTCAATGATGTGGCAAGTGAAGTTGAAATGCATGAGTCAACGATTTCAAGAGTTACTACAGAAAAGTACTTACACACCCCACGTGGCACTTATGAATTAAGATATTTCTTCTCAAGCCATGTTAACACTGATGATGGCGGTACCGCTTCTGCTACTGCAATTAGAGCTAAGATTAAAGAGTTAGTGGCAGGTGAAAACCCACGCAAACCATTATCCGATAATGCCATAGCAGATCTTTTACAAGAGCAAGGCATTATGGTGGCTAGAAGAACTATCGCCAAATACCGTGAATCCTTAGGTATTGCTTCATCTTCACAAAGAAAAAGATTAGTTTAAAAGGGCTTTTTACTAATAAAATCTTTTGACCTAAATTTTGAGCGTCATTTTTAGCTCAATTTTTTAAGTATATACCATATTCACCGTCAAACCCTATAAAAAGTTGTTAATTGATTTAATAATTTTTCAAAATTGCGTGATTTATCATTATTTAAAAATAAAGTCGTGATAATTTCTCTCAAAGCCTTCAAAAATTCAAGAAAAGCTTTAATATTAATACATAGCTAAGAGCTTTTTCGACTATCGACAAACAAACCATCCAACATAGAGGTTGGATTAAGGATGAGACTTATGCAAATAACTATCCAAGGTGCAGGCATCAAAATCACCGATGCGTTAAGTGACTTTGTCAATGACAAATTCAAGAAGCTAGACCGCAAGGCTGATCTCATCAACTCAATTACTGTGACTCTCACAGTAGAAAAGCTTGACCAAATCGCCAAAGCTGATATCGCGGTCAATGGTGGTAACATTCATGCCGAGGCTAGCGCTGAAAGCATGTACACAGCTATTGATGCTTTGATTGATAAAGTCGACCGTCAAATTGTAAAATACAAAGAAAAGATTAAGCAGGAATAGTCTTAGGAATCGCTATTCCAGGCCCTGCTCATGCAGGGCTTTATTATTTTTGATAAAAGCTTATGGAAACTTCATATAGTGTTTTACCGCCAACTTTAATTTTGGCCCCTTTATCTTGTTTTAGTAAAAAACGTCTTTTTGAAGAAATTGCCGAATGTGCAAGTGCTATTTTAGATATTAGTACCCAAGAAATTATTGATGCTTTAAATCAAAGGGAAATGGCCGGATCTACTTATATCGCTAATGGTGTTGCCATTCCTCATGCTTTAATTCGCGGTCAAAAAAGCTGTGCAATTTTATCTTTGCTAAATGAGCCTATAACTTTCAATAGCATTGACAGTGATAAGGTAATTGTTGATATCGCTTATTCGTTTTACTTTAGTAAAAATAGCGATCTTGAAAAAAATGAGGAAATGTTAAATCATTTAAGTCAAATTCTTTGTGATAGTGAATTTATAACATCACTTAGACTTTCTCATCATGATGATACTAAGATTGCTCGTATTTTAGGTAAAGCAGATGAGCTTTTATCATCATTAATGAAAACCGAACCTACAGAAAAAACAAGTAACAATGAGGATTAAGATTAGCTTTTATCAAATAAAATTTAAAAATTAAGATCTTAGGCTAAGCCTTAATTGGTTCTAATAAAAAGTAAGCCTTTTTAAAGCATAAGATTTTAAAGAAAGCTTTTAGGAGGATGTACCTGTAGCTTAAACACAGGCACTTAAAAATTATGGATGATAAAGTTTTTAATAAAGATGAAACCATTTCGCTTGTTATCATCTCAGGCAGATCTGGTTCTGGTAAAAGTGTGGCCTTAAGAGTTCTTGAAGATTTAGGTTTTTATTGCATTGATAATTTACCTGTCATGTTCTTAGGTGAGTTAGTTAAAATCGCTCCTGAAAGATATCCTAAACTTGCAGTCTCCATTGATATTAGAAATCGTCCTGAAAATAGTGAAAGCTTAGAGCAAATCTATTTAAATTTAAGAAACAATCCTAACTTAGATACCACAATTATTTATATTGATGCCGATGATCAGGTTTTAATTAAACGTTATCTTGAAACTAGGCGTTTACACCCTCTCTCCCGCAAACAGCTCTCCTTAGATGAAGCTATCGTTATGGAGACTAAATTACTATCCGATATTGCAGCTTTAGCAGATTTGAGAATTGATACCTCAACCTCTTCTGTGCACGAGCTTGCCACACAAGTTACCACTTTAATCCTTGGCAAACCTCAAAAAGAATTAGTTATTGTCTTTGAATCTTTTGGCTTTAAAAATGGCATTGCCAAAGATGCTGATTTTGTCTTTGATGCAAGATTTTTACCTAATCCATTTTGGGAGGAAAATCTAAGATCGAAAACTGGCCTTGATGCTGAGGTAATTGGCTTTTTCAAACGCTATCCTGAAGTAGATCGTTATGTAAGACAAATTGATAATCTAATTATGGATTGGCTTGAGTGTATTGAAAAAAGCAATCGCAGTTATTTAACTATTGCCATTGGCTGTACCGGTGGTTGCCATCGCTCAGTTTATATTGCTCAGTCTTTATATAACACTTTTAAAAATCGCGGTTTTCAAGCCAAAATTCGGCATCGTGCTTTAGAAAAAGGTCTAAATTAACTCTCTTCTTTTTTCTTGCGCCCACGCTTTTTGGGTGCAGGGATTAAAGTAGCCTCTACTTCTTTGTGATCTTTTAAGTCTTTAAGCTTACTTTCACGTTCTTTTAATTTTTGCGCATCTTTGTACTCAAGTGCCATAAGTCCACTACTGTCTTCTGTTAACAGTAATTGTTTAACTTTCTTAAGCGCAGTAGATTCTATTTGCCTCACTCGCTCTAAAGAAACATTTAATTCTTTTGATAGTTCCTGTAAGGTAGCTTTATCCTCATCAAGCCAGCGACGTTTAATAATATAACGGCTTCTTTCATCAATTTCCGATAAAGCCTCTCTAAGTCTTTTTAATTCATAGGAGCGATAATCATTTTGCTCATAATTTAAAGCAAAATCTGAATTTTCATCTTCAAGATAGGCAGCAGGTGCTACACTTGGAGAGCTTGTACTATCATCACTTTCTAAATCAAAACCAATATCTTGCCCAGAAAGTCGAGACTCCATTTCCGAGACATCATTAACATTAACACCGAGATTATCTGCAAGATCGGTTTTTTCTTGTTCATTAAGCCAGCCTAAATGCTTTTTATTATGTCTTAAATTAAAAAATAGGGTTCTTTGCTTTTTAGTCGTAGCAACTTTTACAATGCGCCAATTTTTAATTACATATTCATGGATTTCAGCTTTAATCCAATGCACAGCAAAAGCGGCTAAGCGCACTCCAACCTCAGGATCAAAGTGCCTTACAGCCTTCATAAGACCAATGTTGCCTTCTTGAATTAAATCAGATAAAGGAAGCCCATAGCCTAAATACGCTCTTGCAATACTTACCACTAAGCGCAAATGAGACATCACAAGCTTACGTGCTGCATCAAGATCACCATAATCACGCAAACGCCTAGCTAAAGCTTTTTCATCCTCTTCCTCAAGCATTGGGTAGCGATTAATCTCACGAATAAAACTCTCAAGACTACCGCCTGATTTAACTGGCAAATAAGCATCTTTAACTTTAGCGTCTAAAGTAGTATCAGCCTCTAAATTTGGCTCTTCATCATCTCCCTCATAAGGTAAGGTATCTGACTCATCTTCATCAGCATCATTTAAAAGATCTATATCATGTGGAGTAATATCAATAACTTCTTTTTCTGCTTTCTGATCTTTTTGGGGTGAATCACTCATAGATTAGCTCCTAGATTAAGTTACGCTTAAGTCTCAGTTCTTCTAAATTGTCTAGCTTACTTAGTAAAGTTTTATGGCTAATAATGATAACACCTCTGCGGAATTTTAAAACATTGTCAATTAAATTCAAAGAAGTTTTATCATCTAAGCCCTCAAATGGTTCATCTAAAATTAAAAATTCTTTATTTGCGATTAAAGATCGTGCAATACACAAGCGCCTAAGCTCCCCACCGCTTAAAAGCGTAGCTCCTCCAAGATAAGTATCAAGTCCTTGAGGGAGCTTTCTTATCACCTTATCTAAAGTTGCAAGTTCTAAAGCGTGCCAACACTCCTCTTCACTTGCCTCAGTCTTGCCCTCTTGTAAGATACTTTTGATAGTACCTGGCAAAAAGCTTATCTCTTGTAGACTTAAGGCATAGTGCTCACGCCATTTTTTATAAAGACCACTTTCATATTTTTGCTCATCAAGAAAAATCTCACCAAGCTTTGGCTCTAAAATACCTGCAAAAAGCAAAATTAAAGTGGTTTTCCCACAGCCTATAGGACCTTGAATTAAATAATTAGTATCGCTTCTAAAGCAATAATTAAAATCTTTAAAAAGCTCTAAATTTTCACGATAAAAAGAAATATTTTTAAAGGTAACTTGTTGAACTTTTGAGCCTATTGTGACATTAGTAAGTGTTTTTACAGACTTTGTACCTTTTTGTTCTAAAAAATAAATCCGTCTTAAACTTAATAAACTTTCTTTAAAGGAAATTAAAGAACTTGGTACCGCCATCACCCATTCAAAAGCCGCCATAGCCACTATGGCTAAACAAACCACTTGTGAGCCGCTTAAAAGTCCTTGATTAAAAAGTGGAATGACAATTAAAAAAGCAAGTGGTAGCGTTAAACTTGCAAGAGTAGTTAAAAGTGCATTTAACAGATCTTCATATAAGACAAATTTAGCGTGTAAAGTCGCTTTTCTCCTTGAAAGCTTAGAAACCTTATAAAAAACTTTCTCTAAAGCCCCAACGGTTAATAAATCAAATAAACCTAAAATTAAATTACCGCTTTGTCGGTGTAATCTTTCCTCTAAAAAGGCTTCTTGAAGTTTTAAACGACCTTTTAATTTTAAAAGAACTAGTGGTGCAAGCACTGCTCCTAAAAACATGAGCCCTAAAGTGGTAAAGGCTAAAAGATAAGAGAAAGCACATAAAAAGAAGCCTAAAGCAAGACCTAAAATAAAAGCACAAATAATAGGTAAAGCCTGCTTTATATATAAAGCCTCAATTACTGCAATATCATGTCTTAAGACTCTTTCCACATCATGACTTTTAAGCTTTGCTGCATCATCATAAGATAAATTTAAAACTTTAGAAAATAACGCGGTACGCCATTTTTCAATGACCATAAAGGTTAATTTATGATTAATAATTCTTTCTATATAGCGCAATAAAGTGCGCAGTAGGGCGCAAAGTCTAATTAAGGCCGATAAAATAAAAATATTACAAGAAACCCCAAGAAAGCCTGCAATACCCATCATGGTTAAAAAATAACCAGCAGCTCCCATTAAAGTAACTGAAGCTAAAGAAGATAAACAAGACAACAAAATCCCAAAGAATAAAGATCGAAAGGATTTTTTAAACTCATTTTTTGCAACTTCACTTACTTTCAAGGTTTAATACCTCATCACAATAATCTAAAGTTAAAGCACGATGGGAGGCCATAATCACAGTTTTGCCTTGATAAAACTTACGCATCTTCTCTAAAAAGTCTCGCTCAGTATCTTCATCTAAAGATGCTGAAGGCTCATCTAATAAAATAAGTTCACTGTCTTTTAACATCGTGCGCGCAAGAGCTATTAATCTCATTTGTCCACCTGAGATTAACCTTTGTGATTCACCTACACGTTTATTAAGACCTTCTTTAAACAAAGCTACAACTTGATAAGCACCAATGTCTTTTAAGCGTTTTATTAATTCTTCATCGCTTAAATCTTTTTGCCATAAGGTTAAGTTATCTCTTAAAGTGCCATAAAAAAGATGTGGATTTTGCGGAATAAATGCCACACTCTTTTCAGAAAACAACGAAAAATAGTCCTCATCTCCCAAATAAATCTTACCTTCTTGTACTTGAAGTTGATTAAATAAAGTTAAAAGTAAGGTGGTTTTTCCCACACCTGAAGGGCCTTTTAGCGCACAAATTTTGTGAGTTGGGATAGTAAGACTTAAATTTTTAAGTCCCAATCTCCCATCAGGGTAAGCTACAGTTAAATTATCCACCATAAGCTCTTTTGCCACCTGTAGATTGTGGGAAAACCTGTGGGATTTGATCAAATCTGTGGGATCTTGTTGTGAAAAACTGTCGTGTTTTGTGGGAAAGCTGTTATTTTCACAAAAACCTGTGGGAAACTGTGGGTAATCGATCGTGGATTCTTGTCTCTTTTTACAACTTTCCCCACAAGACTCTTGTTTTTCCAACTCTAAAATCTCACAAATTTTAAGGGCTGCGGCAACGGCTCTTTGTTTTTGATGATAGAAAGAACCTAACATCCTTAATGGGGCAAAAAACTCAGGCACACAAAATAGTACAAACAAAGCTGAAGCATAGGGGAAACCATTTTCATAAATTGCAAAGCCAAGTAAAATAGCACAAAGCGCCACTCCAACTGTGGAGAAAAACTCAAGAGCTGCTGACGATAAAAAAGCTACATATAAGATCTGTAAGGTTTCAACCCGCCATCTTTTAGTAGAGCGTTTGATAACCGCTCTTTGTTTTAACTCAAGCGCATAAAGCCTAATTAAAGGCAAATTTAAAAAGCTTTGATAAAAGCGCTCTGAAAGTCTAGTTAAACTTTCAAGCTGTCTTTGATTTACCTTTTGTGTAACCTTGCCAATTAAAATCATAAAAATTGGAATTAGAGGTGCTATCACAACTAATACTAAAGCACTTAATGGAGAGGCTAAAAAAACAGCAACTCCCATAACTAAAGGAAAGGCGATAGCTTTCTTTTTGCCTTTAAGATAGGCAGTAAAAAAAGGCACAATGCTATCTACCGCTTCATTAGCTAAAGAGACTAAAGAGGGTGAATAACTTTTAGCAAAAGCACCTTTTTCAATAATCTTAGCTAAAATCTCCTCACGAAGAGAGCTTTCAACTTTATAGGAAATTTTGCTATTTAAAATAGAGCTTAAAAAGCCTAAAGGCAGACGTACTAAAATTAAAGCTATTGCTAAATAAAGGTTTGAAAAATCAGTTCGTTGATTAAAAATAACAATCTTTGCGACTGTTTGTACGATTAAATAATAAGCATTAACTAATACTAAAGCATCTGCAAAGGCTAAAAGACTTTGCAGAGCTGTCAAAGATTTAACCGTGCTTTGAAGTTTGGATAAAAAAGTTTGAGCACGGTCTTTTTGCTTTAATAATCTTCCCACGCTTCAATGATATAAGCGACAACAACACAAAAGCCAATGGAAAGAGCTAAACCTAAGATCCAGCCTAAATAAATCATTCCTACCTCCTAATGGCTTTCGCTCACATCTTTTGCAGATACCTTACCCCACATTCTGCGATATGCAAAAATGGTGTAGCCTAAAGTTAAAGGTACAAAGACTACCACGGCATAAAGCATACACTGTAAAGTAAAGTGTGAAGAAGTAGCATCCCAAATAGTCAAAGAAGATGAAGGATCTATCTTTGATGGCATTAAGAATGGGAACAGGGCCACTGCTGCGGTAATAATGGTAAAGGCAATACCCACGGAGCTCATAATGATGCCCTTTAAAGCCTCGCCTTTAAAACCAAAGAAACCTGCAAGGAACATGCTAACTGCTGCAATTACAGGCACAATGATTAAAGGTGGCATTGAAGCATAATTATCAAAAAGTCCATGATCAATAACCTCTACAGTCTTACCGGTAATCGTATGGTAAGAGCCTGCTGGGGCTTCTGCGACTAAATTCCAGCCTGGGAATTGATATGACCAAATTCCAGCTAAAAGATAAAGTACTACCGTTGCAATAGCAAAGATTAATACCATCTTGCGGGTACGATTGCCAATTTCATCCACAGTACGCAATTGAATCCAAAGACAACCGTGGGTTAAAAGCATTAACACTGAAATAAAGCCACATAACAGGGCAAATGGATTTAGTAATGGTAATAAAGCACCTAAGAAAATGCCCTCATAATGCCATCTTGCATCAGCATCAGCGTAGAAAGGTAAGCCTTGTAGTAAATTACCAAAAGCTACGCCAAAAATTAACATTGGCACAAAAGAGCCCACAGCTAGAGCTAAATCCCAATTTCTAAACCACTTTGCATCCTCGCCGTGATTGCGATAATCAAAAGCCAATGGTCTTAACCAAATGGCAAATAAGACCAAGAGCATAGCCCAGTATAAACCTGAGAACGAGGCTGCATAGACTTCAGGCCACGCGGCGAAAATGGCACCACCTGCGGTAATTAACCAAACTTGATTACCATCCCAGTGAGGAACAATTGTTGAGATAAGGGCAGATCTTTCTTTAACATTTCCACCACACACCGGGAAAAGTAAAGTTGAAACTGCCATATCCATACCATTAGTTAGGGCAAAGCCGATTAACAGTACGCCAACTAGTACCCACCATAAAAACTGCAAAGTATCATAATCAAACAGCATTTAAGGTACCTCCCACGCTCTTATCTTGAGTAGCAGGGCCTTTTTTAATGGCTTTGTACATCATGTAAGCTTCAATCATGAGGAAGATGGTATAAATTCCCAAGAAGCACAATAAGGAAAGTCCAACATCCCAAGCACTTAAAGAAGAAGTAGCAAGATAGGTTGGCAAGACATCCTGAATAGCCCAAGGCTGACGACCAACTTCTGCTAAAATCCAACCTGCCTCACAAGCTAAGAATGGTAGAGGAATTGAGAACATTAACACTTTTAAGACTTTAGGTCTGTTTTCAAGATCCTTCTTATACCACAAGAAGAAAGCAGCACCTAAAACCACAAGTCCCATAAGTCCTACTAAACCAATCATTGCTCTAAAGGAGAAATAAGTGATCCAAACCGATGGCACACTTTCTCTTGCAGCCTTTTGAATTTCATATTTAGTTGGATTTAATGGATCTTTGGCATGTTCTACTAATAAAAGACCATAACCTAAATCTTGCTTATTAGCATCAAACAAGGCACGTGTATTTTCATCACCCTTATTTGCTCTTAGATCCTGTAAAGCTTTATAGGCAATTGCGCCATTTTCAACACGCTTTTCATTTTCAGCTACGATATCTCTTAAACCCTTAACAGGAGTATCAAAGCTGTGAGTTGCAATTAAGCCTAAAAGTGCAGGAATGCGAATTGAAAGGTAATTATCCATTCCCTTTTCATTTGGCAAAGCAATAATTGACCAAGATGCAGGGGGCTCTTGAGTCATATACTCAGCCTCCATGGCAGCAAGCTTTGCAGGTTGATGCTCAGTTACCTGTAAGGCAGATAAATCACCTGTTAAAGCAGATCCGCCCATGCCACATAAAGCAAAGGCAATGGCGACGGTCATAGATCTTTTACCAATTAAGACATGGCGCTTGGTATAGATTAAATAAGCTGACACACCGATAACAAAGACTGCTGCGGTTACATAACCACCACAAACCGTGTGGGCAAATTTAACTTGAGCTACCGGAGAGAATACCAAACCCCAAAAGTCGGTCATTTCCATACGCATTTTCTCAGGAGAGAAAGCTGAAAATGCCGGATATTGCATCCAACCGTTAGCAATTAAAATCCACATTGCAGAAAGGTTAGAGCCTAAGGCGGTTAAGAAGGTTACAATTAAATGACCTTTCTTAGAGAAGCGATTCCAACCTGTAAAGAATAAACCAATAAAGGTTGACTCTAAGAAAAAGGCTAAAAGACCTTCAATCGCTAAAGGTGCACCAAAAATATCACCTACATAGTGAGAATAATGTGACCAGTTAGTACCAAACTCAAATTCTAGGGTAATACCAGTTGCAACACCAATGGCAAAGTTAATACCAAAGAGTTTTCCCCAGAATTTAGTCATATCCCGATATACCGTTTTACCAGTTCTCACATAGATAAGTTCCATAATGAACACCATCCATGAGATACCTAAAGTCAACGGTACAAAAATAAAGTGATACATTGAGGTTATGGCAAATTGCCAACGCGACAATGCAACTAAAGCATCCGTTATCATAAACAAACTCCACTCCTCTTAAAAAAGAAGAGCTAAAGGGTTAATACACGTTCTATCAATGATACTCATTGTTAAAATTTTTGTTAAGATTATCTTTTAGATATTCTGCATTAGGTCATATTTTATGCTCTCTTTTTTTCATCAAGTAGGCTTTAGTGGTCTTTTAATTGCACTTTTAGCACTTATTGCTATTTTTATGGCCATTCGTGGTACGGTTTTAATGTTGCTGGTTAAAAAACTTGGGGAAAATTTTTTATTAAAAATAGCCAAAGACACCGATATTGAAGATAAAAGTTTAAAGCTCTCTTTAATTAATTCCAAACTTTTTATTGAGCTTAAAGGTATTTATTATGCAATGTACTATTTAAAGCTTTGTGCTGCCATTGGACCTTTATTAGGACTTCTAGGTACCGTACTTGGTATGGTTGAAGTTTTCTCCACCTTAGCTACCACCACCGTCCCTGATCCTGCGCTTTTAGCAGGGGGTATTTGGCAGGCTCTTTTAACTACAGTTATGGGTTTGACCTTAGCCATTCCAGCTTTAATTGTGCATTATTTTTTATTAATTAATTTGCGCATGTTAAGAAATCAAGTGTTAATTTTAGGGGTTAAGTAATGGAAGATCTTGAAGATGATTTAAACGTTGATCTCACACCTTTAATCGACGTTATTTTTATGTTGGTGATCTTCTTTTTAATGACCACCACTTTTGCTTTACCGGTAATTGAACTTACCCTACCAAACTCTACTACGGCAACTGCCGTTCCACAAAAGCCTAATACTCTAAAAGTCTTAATTGACAGCACTGGACAGATCTTAGTTGAAAATAAAATACTTTTAAAAAATGAATTAGATGCATATTTATCTTCTCATAATTATAAAAACATTGAACTTAGTATTGATGCTAAAGCGCCCGCTCAAGCCTTGATAGATCTTGCAGATTTAGCAAGAATGCACACTAACGGCTCCTTAAGTATCACCACGATTAAAGAAAAAAACTCTTGGGAATAATGCTCTATGCAAGGGACTTTTTATGATTTAATCTCAAGAACTCTAGGTTTCATTGGGGTTATTATCGCCTTATTTTCTATTCCCTATCTTTTTGCTTTCCCACTTGAGATCTCTGTACCTCAAAGCTATAACAAGGTACATGTAACGCTTAAAATTCAAGACAAACCAAATTTAGAACAAAAAAATACAGATCTTAATTTAGATTCTAAAGCTCATGTCCAAAATAAAGATAATATAGAAAGTCCTCAAAATAATAAGATAATGGTAAATGACCCTAAACCTTTACCTAATAAAACTATAGCTCCTCTTGAAAAGAGTGATGATAATTCTTCTTACAAAAGCACAGCTACAAATAAAACAACGGTGCTTAAAAAAACAACTACACCTAAAGCACAAGCTAACACTACTCCTCAAAATACAGCTCAAAAATTAACACCCAAAAAGGTAGCTTCCAAAACAAGTTCCACTCAAGATAAGAGCTCTTCCAACAACAATCCACCCAAAAAGGCTCAAGCTCAAAAAGCTACACCTAAAGTAAACACTCAAGCCACCCCTCCCCACCCTACTGCTAAGACTTTAGCTCAAGCTACCAATCCCCAACCTTCGCCAAACGCTACACAAGAGAATTTTCTGCAACTTAAAAATACACTTATAAGTAAGATTAAAGATCAAACCACTTATCCTAAAGCTGCCCGCCGCCGGGGACTTGAAGGAGAGGTGTTAATTGAATTTAACATTGAAGATGGCAAGGTTATAAACTTTAAAATTTTAAAAACAAGTGGCAGAGCTATTTTAGATAAAGCCGCCTCTCAAACTGCTAAAAGGCTTTTAGGTCAAAGGCTTGCAGAGCATGGGACATTTAAGATCAATGTCCCACTTGTCTATCGTTTAGTTAACAATTAATAAGTATAAGAAAAGCCTAAGGAAAAGAATCTTCCAGGCTCTGAGATAAGCTCTGAGGTACGATAATCTTTATCTAAGATATTTTCAAAACTACCATAGACTTTTAAGCTTTCATTGAAAAAGTCCATACCAAAGCCTAAATTTAAAGTCATATAACCTGCAAGATGGCTGTCATCAAAATAAGAGGCACCATCTAAGTTATCATTGTCAGCTTTAGTTGCAAAACGGCTAAATAAATCTACATGATAGTTTTGATTAAACATCACATCATCATATCTAAGTCCAAGTCTGCCTTTTAAAAGAGGAGTTAGCGTATCATAGCTTTCCTCTGTTGCAGTCTCATATTTGCGACGCATCACAGTAAGATTACTATAGGCAGTAAAAGGATCTAAATAAAGCTTAGTGTCAAGCTCCACACCATAGGAGATGGCCTTAGAAATATTCCGATAGGAGTAAATATCCATGGCACCTTCAAAGACTTGATAAGTATCAATATAGTCTTTGGCTTTGGTATAAAAAAGATTTACATCTAAATCTAATTGTTCACCTTGATGATTAAAACCAAGCTCAAAACTATTTGAACGCTCCTCCTTTAAATCAGGATTGCCAAGCTGTACTTCACCGGTGAAGGTGGTCAGATACATTTCTTGAAGATTAGGTGATCTATAACCTTGAGAAAAAGATGCTCTTAAAGCATTTTCCTCATTTAAAGCCCAATTAAGACCTACCGAGCCTACTAAAAAATTATCTGAGCTGTCTTGATTTTGGGATAAAGGCATTTTCATAGGACCTACATCTAAAGCGCTATTACCACTGTCTGTTTTCACATAAGTGTAACGAAGTCCCGTCTCTAAGGTTAAAGAGTCAGTAAGATAAGTCTCTAAAAGAGAATATAAAGCGTAAGTGTCTTGTTTTAAATCTCGATCTTCAATATTAAGGCGCATTGAGCTTACGACAGGGCCCATATTCTCCCCAAATTGCGCCCCACTATCGCTTTTTAACTCATCACGTCTTACCTCAAAACCTGAGATTAAATAAAACATAGGCGATAGTGCCAAATCAATTTGCCCTGTCGCACCTTTAGTGTCTTGTTCATTTAAGGCATAAACATAAGGACCGCGCGCTGAGACTTGAGAGTTAAAATCTTTATCATTTTCTTGAAGATAAAATGAGAAATTAAGTTTTTCAACTAACTCATTTAAATCTTTAAAAGCAAAATTTAAAGATGTTTTTTCTCTTTTCCATTGTGGAATATGCGCTTTAAAATTTGCATAATCTTGATCTGTACTATCACTTGCGGTATTAGCATCTAGATCAAAATACTCATGTATAAGCTCTAAAGTAAATTTAGAGTTAATATCATAGGCTAAACCTACATTTCCACCTTTTTGACGATAAGAGGTATTATCAAGTCTTTCTCGATCTGAAAGATAGACATCTCCCATCTCTGTACCAAAGACTGAGGCTTTATAGTGGAATTTATCAAGACTGCCACTTGCATTTAAATATTCTGCAAAACCATTACCTGAACTATTAAAATTTCCACCTACTTCAAATGAAAAAGGCTTCTCACTATAGTCTTTAGTGAAAACTTGAACAATACCGCCTAAAGCATCTGAACCGTATAATACCGAGGATGATCCACGTAAAATTTCAACACGATCGATAAAGAAAGGATTTACTAAAAAAGGCGCACCTGATTTAGTTTTAGCATCATCAATTCTTTGCCCATCAACTAAAAGTAAAGTTCGAGAAGAGCTTTCTGAACGTAAAGAGACTCTTTTAACACCAGGAGTGCCATCACTTACTAAACCAACTGAAGTTTCATCCTCAAGCATTGAAGGTAAAGTGTCTTGGCCACTTTCCCTTAAGCTCTCTTGTGTTGCTACACTTACACTTTTAGTTACTTGAAAGAGATCTTCTTCGATACGCGAGGCACTAATTACCACCTCTTCGCTTTGAAAAGTTTGGGCCAAAGAAGTTTGTACACCTAAAATAGCCATTAAAGCTAAAGCAAAAGGTGTTTTTTTCATAATTAAATTCCTAATCATCAACTAAAGCATCAACAAATACTTTAGCTTTAAACTCACGTAAGTCTTGGGCTTTCTCACCAATACCTACAAAACGAATGGGCAATTGATAAAGTTTAGCCAAAGAGAAAACCACTCCACCTTTTGCACTACCATCAAGTTTAGTAAGACAAAGACCTGTAACGCCTACTGCCTCTTTAAAAAGTTTAGTTTGTGAAACAGCATTTTGACCTGTTGCAGCATCTAAAACTAATAACACCTCATGAGGGACATTCTCATCAATCTTCTTCATCACCTTAACGATCTTTTTAAGCTCATTCATAAGATGATCTTTATTTTGTAATCTTCCTGCAGTATCACAAATTAAAATATCTACCTTTTTAGCAATAGCAGAGCTTAAAGCATCATATAACACCGAAGCACTATCAGCTCCTGTGCTTTGGGCTACTACCGGTACATTAGCCCTTTGCCCCCATTCTTTTAATTGCTCAACGGCTGCGGCTCTAAAAGTATCACCTGCTGCTAGCATGACTTTTTTACCTTGTGCTAAATACTTTTGCGCAAGCTTACCTATAGTGGTAGTTTTACCAGCACCATTTACTCCAACCATTAAAATTACATAAGGCATACCATTTGAAGTCTCTGGCACTAAGGCTTGTTCACAAGGCTCAAGTAGGGAGGTTAAAATTTTCTTTAAACGCTTTTTTAAAAGTGAAGCATCGTGAAGCTCACGAACTTTAGCCTCGACTCTTAATTTCTCAATCACCCAAGCGGTCGTATCAACTCCAAGATCAGCGGTTAATAAAGCAGTTTCTAAATCTTCATAAAGATCTTCATCAATCTCACGCCCTTTAACAAAAGCACTAATTCCATAGGCTAAATTTTCACGAGTTTTCTTTAAGCGTGAGAAAAATGAACTGCGCTCTTCTTCAACATTTGCTACATCTGATTTGTCCGTATCTTGTAAGTTTTGAGCGTCTTGATTTGTATCCTCAAGCTTTTGCTCTACACCTGCTGTTTTTTGTTCTTCACTTACATTTTCAGAAGCTTTAAGCTCAGTTAAAACCTTATCTTCAACTGAATCTTGTGAGATATCTTGAAGATTTTCTTGATTATTTTTAGCATCTTGTAGCTCTAAATCTTCTTTGCTTTGAGTATCAAGCTCTTGATCTAAACTTTGCTCTTTAACTTGTGAAGTGACAAAAGAGTCCTCTTCTTTTTTAAAAGAAGACTCTTTTGCCTCTTTTAGATTGCTTTCCTCTTCACTTTCTTTAGCAATTTGTAAAGAAGGCTCTTTAGTATCTCTAGCATGTTTATCTCTCTCCCCTGCAAGAGCTACTTCAACATCTTGTTCATTTTGTTTTAAATTATCAAAAAGATCCTTAATCTCACTCTCATTTTTAACATTTTCCTGCTCTATAAAAGAGTCAGTACTTTGTTCTTTTGATGCTAAATCTTGAGCTTCACTTTGAGTGTGATCCTCTTTTACATCAACTACATCTTCCTTTTTTTCTAAAGACTCTTCTTTTGAAAGTGAGCTCTCTTCTACTTGATCTTCAGCAGGTAAAGTCTCAGCGACTTTACTTTGAGCACTTTCACTTTCAAGAGTTTCCTCTTTTTTACTTTTAAGCTCACTTTCAGCTTCAACTATAGTTTGTTTAGTATCTTTCTTTTTGCGAAAAAATGAAAAAAATCCAGCCATTATCTATGATCCTCAGTTAAATCGTATCGGACATTGTACCAAAATCTGAAAAGTCCTAAAAATAGCCATCTTTGACACCTGCTATAATGGAACAAAACTCAAAATAAAAGGAAAAATTATGGCTACTTATTCAACTTTAAGAATCATTGCTGGCACCTATAAAGGTAAAAAATTAAATATTCTTCCCATTGATGGCTTAAGACCTACTCCAGATCGGGTACGTGAAGATATTTTTAATCTTTTAGGATCTAAAGTTGAAGGAGCATTAGTATTAGATTTATTTGCAGGAAGTGGTGTTTTAGGACTTGAAGCTCTCTCAAGAGGGGCGAAAAAAGTTTTTTTAATTGAAAAAGACAGAAATAATTACTTAAACCTATGCAATGAGAAACAAAGCTTTAAAGAGCAATCGCAAATTGAAGTTATAAATGCGGATGCCTTAAATTTCTTAGATAATTGTAAACAACAATTTGATCTTATCTTTTTAGATCCACCCTATCAAAGCGAACTATTAACACAAAGTTTAGAGAAAATTATTAAACTTGATATCCTTGCCCCTAATGGCCTTATCTATGCAGAAAGACCATCAGGTCGCAATGAGATTTTTAAAGGATATGAAATCAAAGAAAAAAGAACTATTGGACAGGTAAGCTTTGCAATTTTAAAAAAGAGCTCTTTTTTATTTTAAACAAAATCCCACGTGAACTTAAACGTGGGTTTTTAAAGCTTTTAATTACCCTCAAGCGTTTTTCTCATCTAAAAACCAAAAATTATCTTGCTCTTTAAGAGCAATAGCGTTTTTTACAATCTTATAAATATGCTGTTTTAGTAAATCAGCAGCCTCTTTTAATTCTTTCTTTTCAAGATGTTTATAAATTGCTTCATGCTCTTCAACTACAGTCTTAGGCGATAAAACCTTATCAAAAGCTAAATAGTTGACCCGCTCAAGATTGGCACTTACTTGATTTACCATTTTCCAAGTTAATGGGGTACCTGAAAAAGAGCATAACAAATAATGAAATTTCTCATCCGCACTGAAAAAATAAGCTCGCAAAGAGGTCATATCCTGATTTGGAAAAGCTAAATAATTTTCAAGAAGCTTTTTCTGTTTTTTAAGGCTATTGCTTAATCTGCCTAAAATTGGCTTCATTTCTTTTAAAGTAAGATGTTCGGCCATTAATAAAGAGTTATATTCAAGAGAACCACGGATAAAACAACAACCTTTTAAATCAGAAATGGCTACTTTTTTAACAAAAGATCCTTTCTGTGGTTTGATCTCAATTAATTCATCTTGCACCAAATTGACTAAAGCCTGCCTTACCGGTTGCCTTGAAATATTAAAGCTTGAAGAAAGATTGTTTTCAGTTAAAAGCGTATTAGGATGAATAAAACCTTGAATTATACATTTGCGCAAATGCTCATAGAGCTGAGTGGCTATTGATTCTTCTTCATTAAATTTTATGATAGGTAGATAAAAATCATACATTGTTCAAGCACCACTTGTTGGATAAATAAAGCTTGCATTTGCAATAAAGCTTACATTTTGTAAGCTTAGATTTTTTAAAAACTTTGGAAATCTTAAGATTTAAATTAATTATAAAATGCTTTACAAAACTTTAATACAAAAAAAGAGGATCTTAACTTAAGATCCCCTCTTTTTTAAGACCTACTCTTTATTTGCGACGACTTCTTGCTAATTCCACAACCTTAAGTTGTGCCATAGCATCAGCAAGTCTTGCAAAAGCTGCTGCATAGTCTTTATCGCCTGCATTAGTGCGGCTTAAATCCTCACGGGCAGCTTTAATCGCCTCTTGAGCCTTAGCTTCATCAATGTCATCTGCTCTTAAAGCAGTATCGGCAAGAACAGTCACAAATTCAGGTTGTACCTCCAAGACTCCGCCTGCAAGATAAATCTGATCTTCATGACCATCTAACGTTACTAATGACACCATACCAGCCTTAATAGTGGTCAAAAGTGGAGTATGTCCATGACGAATACCAAGTTCGCCTTCAGATCCGGTAATGCGCATGGCAGTTACACGACCTGAGTACATATTCTTAACACCGCTAACCACTTCAAGGTGGAAACTAATATCTTCCATAAACCCTCCTTTTTATTAAAGGGTCTTAGCTTTCTCAACGGCCTCGTCAATAGATCCGACCATATAGAACGCTTGTTCTGGCAGGTTATCGTAATCACCGTTGATGATACCCTTAAAGCCACGAATAGTTTCCTTTAAAGGTACATACTTACCTGGAGTACCAGTAAACACTTCAGCCACAGAGAAAGGCTGTGACAAGAAGCGTTCAATCTTACGAGCACGAGCTACAGTAAGCTTATCTTCTTCAGATAACTCATCCATACCTAAGATGGCGATAATATCCTTAAGCTCCTTATAGCGCTGTAAGATGGTTTGAACTCCACGAGCTACCTCATAGTGATCTTTACCTACCACGAAAGGATCAAGCTGTCTTGAGGTTGAATCTAGAGGATCTACAGCAGGGTAAATACCTAAAGATGCAATCTGACGAGACAACACGATAGTCGCGTCTAAGTGAGCGAAGGTAGTAGCAGGTGATGGGTCAGTTAAGTCGTCTGCTGGCACATACACAGCCTGTACAGAGGTAATAGAGCCTTTGTTAGTTGAAGCAATACGCTCTTGTAACACACCCATTTCCTCAGCTAAGGTTGGCTGATAACCTACAGCAGATGGCATACGACCTAAAAGTGCAGACACCTCTGTACCAGCTAAGGTATAACGGTAAATGTTGTCAATAAATAACAACACATCCAAACCTTCATCACGGAACTTCTCTGCAACGGTAAGGCCAGTTAAAGCTACACGTAAACGGTTCCCAGGAGGCTCATTCATCTGACCGTAAATCATGGATACTTTATCAATAACGTTTGATTCTTGCATCTCATGATAGAAGTCATTACCCTCACGAGTACGCTCACCTACGCCGGTGAATACTGATAAACCTGAGTGGGCGGTAGCAATATTGTTAATAAGTTCCATCATATTAACAGTCTTACCTACACCTGCACCACCGAATAGACCTACTTTACCACCTTTGGCAAATGGGCAAATTAAGTCAATAACCTTAATACCAGTTTCCAAAATCTCAGTAGTTGAAGATTGCTCAGCATAAGTTGGAGCGGCACGGTGAATTACCCAGCGCTCCTTCTCACCTATAGGACCTCTTTCATCTACTGGTTGACCTAAGACGTTCATAATACGGCCTAAGGTTTCTTTACCCACTGGAACCTGAATGCCAGCACCAGTGTTTACCGCCTCAAGACCACGGCTTAATCCGTCAGATGATCCCATAGCGATGCAACGGACTACACCGCCACCAATTTGTTGTTGCACCTCAAGGACAATATCAGGACGGTTCTTACCATCGCCCTTAACCTCAAGTGCATCATACAGTTCAGGGATTTGACCTTCTGGGAATTCAACGTCTACAACGGCACCGATGATCTGTACGACTGTACCTTTTTCACCAGCGCGTTTTGAAACTTCAGACATTTACTGTTTTCCTCATTAAATATTAGACCGCAGATGCACCGGCTACGATGTCGTTTAACTCCATCGTAATGCCTGCCTGACGGGCTTTGTTGTATTCAAGCTGCAGATCAGAGACCAGCGTTTCAGCATTGTCAGTTGCAGATTTCATTGCAACCATGCGGGCCGCCTGTTCTGAGGCTAAATTCTCAAGCACACCTTGATACACCGTCTGCTGAATATAACGGTCGAGAATTACATTTAAAATTGTTGCCGGGTCTGGCTCATAAATATAATCCCAGTGGTGTTTGGCGATTGATTCATCATTAGTCTTAGGTAACGGTAAGACTTGCGTGAGCGTTGGAATTTGCACCATCGTATTCTTAAACCCGTTATAGGCTAAATAAATTTTATCAACCTCTCCGTTTAAAAAAGCTTGAGTCATCACCTTTATGGAACCTACAAGTTTATCTGGCTCTGGATTGTCACCAAAACCACCTTGTTGAGCCATAACTTCAATACCTGCACGATGAAAGAAAGCTGATGCTTTAGAGCCTATAATGACAGTTTTAACTCCAATCCCTTTTTCTTTTAAAGAGACAGCATCAGTTAAGACCTTACGAAACAGGTTAATGTTAAGACCACCGCATAAACCGCGATCTGTGGAGATCACAATATATCCGACATTCTTAACTTCACGCTCTACCATATAGGGATGAACATACTCGGTGTGGCCTGCGGCAATGTGTCCAATAAGCCTGAAAAGTCCCTGCGAATAAGGACGAGAAGCGCTCATTCTTTCCTGAGCTTTTCTCATCTTAGATGCAGCAACCATCTGCATGGCACTAGTGATCTTTTGCGTACTTTTTACGCTTGCGATCTTAGTGCGGATTTCCTTTGCTCCAGCCATACGCGTCTCTCCTAATAAGTCTGAGTTGACTTAAACTCTGTTACAAGATCGCCTAATTTCTTAACAATCTCATCATTGTAATCTGGAGTCTCATCAATAGACTTTAAAAGATCAGCGTGTGAGCTTCTTGCAAAAGCTAATAAAGCATCCTCAAAGGCTTGGATCTTATTGATCGCAACATCCTCTAAGAAGCCACGCTCAGTTGCGAAAATAACTAAGGCCTGTTCTGCCACAGTTAATGGAGCATACTGGCGTTGCTTCATAAGCTCAGTTACTTTCTGACCGTGATCTAATTGCTTACGAGTTGCCTCATCTAAGTCTGATGAGAACTGAGCGAAAGCTGCTAATTCACGATACTGAGCTAATGCAGTTCTAATACCACCTGAGAGTTTCTTAATAATCTTAGTCTGTGCGGCACCACCTACACGAGATACTGAAATACCAGGATCAACGGCTGGACGAATACCTGAGTTAAACATGCTAGATGTTAAGAAAATCTGACCGTCTGTAATAGAAATTACATTAGTTGGAATAAAGGCGGATACGTCACCTGCTTGAGTTTCAATAATTGGTAAAGCAGTAAGTGAGCCAGTCTTGCCTTTAACCTTGCCGTGAGTTAACTCTTCAAGATACTCTGCATTAACTCTTGATGCTCTCTCAAGAAGTCTTGAGTGCAAGTAGAACACGTCGCCAGGATATGCCTCACGCCCCGGTGGTCTTCTTAAAAGTAAAGAAATCTGACGATAGGCTACAGCGTGCTTTGATAAGTCATCATAAACAATTAAGGCGTCCTCACCTTGATCCATGAAGAACTCACCCATAGCACAACCTGCATATGGTGCTATATATTGTAAAGCTGCAGTATCTGCTGCTGATGCGGCAACTACAATGGTGTTTTGTAAAGCACCTTCCTCTTCAAGCTTTCTTACTACGGTTGCAATAGTAGAAGCCTTTTGACCGATAGCCACATAGATACAACGTACACCATAATTCTTTTGGTTGATGATTGTATCAATGGCCAAAGCAGTTTTACCTACTTGACGGTCACCAATGATAAGCTCACGTTGACCACGACCAATTGGGATCATGGAGTCAACTGCCTTATAACCGGTTTGAATTGGTTGTGACACGCTTTGACGAGCAATTACACCTGGTGCAATTTTCTCGACTGGATAATAAGTATCTGCTTGAATTGGGCCTTTACCATCAATAGGCTGACCTAAGGTATTAACTACACGACCTAAAAGGGCATTTCCCACAGGAACTTCCAAAATACGGCCCGTGCTTCTAACCTTCATGCCCTCAGATAGGTGTGCATAAGGACCCATCACGATAGCACCTACTGAATCACGCTCTAAGTTTAAAGCAAGACCAAAAAGGCCCTCGCCAAAATCAAGCATTTCGCCTTGCATAACATTTGCAAGACCATGAATACGCACAATACCATCATTCACGGAGACAATCGTGCCTTCGTCTCTGGCTTGTGTCACAACTTTAAATTGCTCAATTCTCTGTTTAATGAGATCGGCAATTTCAGTTGAATTTAACTGCATATTTTTACTGCCCCTTGTCATTTAAGAGTTGAAGACAAGCTTTGTAGACTCGTCTTAACGCTGGCATCAATCACTTCATCGCCAATTTTTAAAATAGCGCCACCTATGATCGAAGGATCAATGGATGTTGTGATGGTGACTTTCTTGCAGCCATAGCGCGACAAAAGTTTTTTCTTTAAGGCCTCAAGCTCGTCTTCTTGTAAAGGACGGGCTGAAATTACTTGAGCTTCAAGTACCTTGTCGTACTCATTGCGCAAGCTTAAAAATTCCTGATAAATTTCAGGTAAAACCTCAAAGCGCATATTCTCACCGATGATACTGATAAAATTTTCAGCACTTTTGTCGATGATACCCTCTAAAAGCTTCTTTAAAGCAGAGCATGCACTTTCAGGTGAGGCCGAGTTTTTTAGAAAACTCAAAAATGTTTCGTCACTGCAAGCTACAGCCATGGCACTGAGCATATCTTGCCACTTATCAAGACTTTTAGTCTCTAAGGCAAGATCGAAGACCGCACGTGCATACGGTCTTGCAATAGTCAGATTCTCAGCCATTAGCCCTCACCCCTACAGCGTCTCAAGGATTTTCTTGACCATCTCCTGATCGGACTTTTCATCCACCTTGCGGCTCAGGATCTTCTCAGCACCTTGAATAGCCAAATTAATCACTTCAGCGCGTAATTCCTCACGTGCTTTGTTCTTTTCGGCTTCAATCTCAGTACGAGCTGATTCGATGATGCGATTTTTTTCAATTAAAGCTTCTTCATTGGCTCTATCGATAATTAAAGAACGCTGCTTTTGAGCCTCTTCAATAATCTTAGAAGCCTCAGCCTTAGCCTGGCGCAAAGTTTCTGTTGCACCTGACTGGGCAAGCTCTAAACTCTTTTTTGCTTTTTCAGCAGAGGCAAGACCGTCAGCAATTTCTTTTTGTCTTTTCTCTATAGCGCTCATAAGAGGTGGCCAGACCCACTTCATACACAACACTACAAAGATGACAAACGCTACGGCCTGTCCTAAAAATGTAGCATTAATTTCCAATGTTTAAAGCTCCCTGCTGCGTTATCGAACTTTAAATTACTTAAGCTGCGACAGCGAACATTACGTACATACCAAGACCTACAGCAATCATTGGGATAGCGTCAACAAGACCCATCACAATGAAGAACTGGGTACGTAATAAAGGAAGCAAATCAGGCTGACGAGCTGAACCCTCAAGAAACTTTCCGCCCAAAATACCGATACCAATTGAGGCACCAATAGCGGCAAGACCCATCATCAATCCTGCGGCAAGGAACAGAATCTCCATTTTTATCTCCTAGTATCTAAGATAGAATATAAATAAATTAATCTTCTTCACTGGCCATTGATAAGTAAACAATAGTCAGCACCATAAAAATAAAAGCTTGAAGTGTAACGATCAGAATATGGAACAAAGCCCACGGTACGTTTAACACCCATTGAATCCACCAAAGTGGGATGAGAGCGATTAAGATAAAAATCATCTCACCTGCATACATATTGCCAAAAAGTCGCAATCCCAAAGAGACTGGCTTTGAAAGCAATGAGACGCCTTCTAAAACGAAGTTAACCGGAATAAATACCGGATGGTGGAAAGGATGCATGGTAATGCTCTTCACAAATCCCATAACTCCAATATTTTTAAAGGAGAAAGCAAAGATTAAGATGAACACACCACAGGCCATGGACAAAGTGATATTGACATCAGCAGATGGCACTACACGGAAGTAAGGAACTCCCAATGAAGTTGCAAGCTGAGGCAATAAATCAATTGGCAAGAGATCCATGAGGTTCATGAGGAAAACCCACATGAAAACCGTCAAGGATAAAGGAGCAATAAGGCCACTTTTTCTCTTGAAAATTGAGGTCACCGTATCCTGAACAAAACCGAAAATCATCTCCACAAAGCATTGCAACTTAGTTGGAACCCCAGAGGTAGTTTTCTTTGCTGCATAACGAAATAACAACAAGAATACTATACCTAAGATTACCGTGATACTAAGTGAGTCGAGGTTTAGCGTGTAGGGATTGACAATTGAGGCTTTAGCAGAGCTTTCTTCAAGAGAAGCAATACACTGACCTGAACCTAAATCCCCAACCTTACATTGCTCAAAACCTACCTTGGCAAGACAATCATGTTGAGATGTGCCTTCAGCTAAACATTGTTCAAAAGCTCCAACATCGTTTGGCTTAACGCTATCTACAACCGATCCATCTCGCAAGTCAACTTGCAAAAAGTGAAGGTGATGTCCGATATATTCTTGAGAACTGTGCTCTGACATGTTGTACAGCACCTTAAGTTTTAAGTGAACAAAAGATTAAAAGAGTTCAAAAATCAACTCTTTCAATTGTCGATTGATATTAACGCAAAATCACAAAAAGATAAAATCTAAATTAGGTGATCTGTAGCTTATTTACAGACAGAAAGTCGCAAACTAGCTAGTTGATGCAAAATAATGGATAGGAAAAAGGATATAAAAACAACGCTTATTTCTATAGGAATAAATTTAATTATTAATCCTAAAGTTACGATGATTAATAAATATTTAACTAAAACAGCATATATTAAGCGCAATAGAACTAATTTTGCGCTCATAAAGGAGCTTGGAATCATAAGACCAATTAAAAGATAAACGGTTAATGGTAACGCGTAAGCTAAGACTCCAAGACAGGAAGAAGTGATAAAAAATATCACTTCTTTTTCTCTTAAAAGCGCAAAGATCCCCCAAAAGAGACTAAAAATTACTGCGCTTGCACCTAAAAAGATCAAACTCTTAAAAAAATATATTCTAAGAGAATTGATATGATCACTTTTGCTTAAATTAAGACTCATCAGGTAAATTACTTGCATTAAGCCCTAAAAGAGCAATGATAGAATCAAGTTGATCTTTATTTGCATAAGATAGCGTAAGCTTGCCCTTATTCTCACCTTGAATAGTGAACTTAACTCTCGTGCCTAAAAGCCCGGTTGAAAGTTTCTTTTCAAAGTCATCAAATTCGAGCGGGCGCTCTGCTTTTTTCTTTGGTTTATCATCACCTTGCTCTTTGACTTGCTTGACAAAAAGCTCAGTCTGTCTGACATTCAAGCCCTTTTGCACAATATAGCGCGCAGTTTTTGATTGTAATTCTTTATCTTCTAAAGCTAAAAGAGCGCGAGCATGTCCCATGTCTAACTGACCTGAAATTACATACTCTTTAACCGCCTCATCAAGACTATTTAATCTTAAAACATTAGCTACCGTACTTCTTGACTTGCCAACAGTTTTTGCTAAATCATCTTGCGTTATCCCACACTCTTTTAAAACTAAAGAGTAAGCCATAGCCTCTTCAATTGGATTTAAGTCTTGGCGCTGTAAGTTTTCAACTAAAGCGATAGCATAGGCATCTTTTTCTAAGACATCGGTTAGAAGACACGGAATTTCCGTTAAGCCTGCAATTTTGGCAGCTCTAAAACGTCTTTCACCGCAGACAATTTCAAAATTGCCTTCAGTTGATTGCCTGACTAATAAAGGCTCTAAAAGTCCATGTTCTTTTATAGAATCAGCAAGTTCCTTTAAAGAGTCTTCATCAAAATACTGACGAGGCTGATATTTAGAGGGATTTAACTTATCTAAAGGAATTTTTCTTAAACCCTCTCTTGCATCGGCGTAATCTAAATTTTTACCTTCGCTAAAGCTAGGCATAGGAGTAACCTCAGCTAAGCGGCTCTCCTTTCGTTGACGAGCACTATCGCTTTCACTTAAAAGAGCATTTAAAGAACGACCTAAAGCCACAGCTTACTCCTCTTTTTAACTAATTTGGATTAACAACCATTCCATCGCGCTCAATAATTTCAGCCGCTAAGGCTAAATAAGCTTTTGAGCCAACAGATGATTTATCATAGTACATTGCAGGCTTGCCAAAAGATGGAGCCTCGGCTAAACGTACATTTCTTGGGATAACCGTTTTATATAATAAATCGCCAAAATTACTTTTAAGCTCTTCTGAAACCTCAGTAGATAAGCGATTACGATTATCAAACATGGTTCTTAAAATACCTTCGATTTTAAGTTTTGGATTAACTGCACTTGCAAGCTGTGAGACAGTATCGATAAGTAAAGTTAAACCTTCTAGAGCAAAATACTCGCACTGCAGTGGCACTAAGATACTATTTGCCGCACACATGGCGTTTACAGTTAATAAATTTAGACTTGGTGGGCAGTCAATTAAAATGTAATCGTAGCCGTCTTTTACTTCTTCTAAAGCATTTTTAAGTCTAAATTCACGAGCTAAATAGTCTAAAAGTTTAACTTCAGCGGCAGTTAAATCTTCATTTGCAGGAATAATATGAAAAGCACCATTAGTTTTGGTGATAATTACATCGCGAATATCTACCCCATCAATTAATACCTGGCAGATAGTCTTATCATCTAAACCAAACTTATTAACTCCACAGGCCATAGTGGCATTGCCTTGTGGATCACAATCTACAACTAAAACTTTTTTTTGCATAGCAGCAAGAGAGGCTGCTAAATTCACACAAGTGGTGGTTTTACCAACTCCACCTTTTTGATTTGCAATTGCTATTATTTTTGCCATCTAACACAGTCCGTAAGTTAGGAATGTCTAATAAAAACCGCTTGCCTTTTTGCATCAAGCATTGGGACAAATAAATCTACTATCTCTTCGATTTTAACACTATGAGGCACATCCTTATACTCTTGTTCTGTAAGATTTGCTTTCATAGCGATCATTAAACCTTGTTCCTTTAAAATTGGCAAACACCAATTACACATTCTACCTAAAGGAGCGAAAGCTCTTGAGACAACTAAATCAAATTTTTGATCTTTAATTTCCTCAACTCGCTTATTTACTATTTCGACATTTTCAAGCCCCATTTTAAGGGCAGCCATACGCACAAACGAAAGTTTTTTTGCAATCGAGTCAATAAGCGTAAATTTAAGCTTAGGATTTAAAGTAGCAAGCACCAAACCTGGGAAGCCCGCTCCAGTTCCCACATCAGCAACCGTACTAATGTTAGAAGGTAAAAGAGGGCTTAGAGCTGCACTATCTAAAATATGCAACACCACCATCTCTTGAGGAGCTTTAATGGCAGTTAAATTTAATTTCTGATTCCACGAGGCAAGTAAATCAATTAAAGTCACTAAGCGATTTACTGTCTCTTGCTCGGCCTTAATGTTTAACCCAACTAAGCCTTCTGAAATTTTATTAGCAATATCTTTTTGATCTAGCATTTAATTTTTTCCCAAACGTCCTAATTTCTTTAAATGCACTAATAAAATTGAAATAGCAGCTGGAGTTACACCACTAATTCTTGAGGCCATACCTAAAGTTTCAGGTTTAAATTCATTTAATTTTTGAGCCACTTCATTTGATAACGCACTTATGGAGCGATAATCAAAATCTAAAGGCAACATGGTCTTTTCATTTTGCTCGCGCTTTTTAATCTCTTCTTCTTCGTGAGATAAATAGCCTTGATAACGTACTTGAATTTCAACCTGCTCTAAAGCTTGAGGATCTTTGGCAATTGCTTCAAGTTCACAACACTCAAGCATAGGCTTTAGAGTAACTTCAGGACGGCGCAAAATCTCCTCTAAAGATTGTTCTTTAGATAATGGAGTCTTTAAAAGATTTGCAGATAAAGCTTTACCTTCCTTTGATGAAGGCTTAATTAAAGTAGCTCTTAAACGTGCCTTTTCTTTTTCAATTTCATTGGCTTTATTTTCAAAGCGACGCCATCTTTCATCACTAATTAAACCTAAATCATGAGCTTTAGGCGTAAGTCTTAAGTCAGCATTATCCTCACGTAACATTAAACGATACTCAGCACGAGAGGTAAACATACGATAAGGCTCGCGGGTACCTAAAGTGCAAAGATCGTCCATCATCACGCCCATATAAGCAGTATTTCTAGATGGGAACCAAGGATCTTGACCTTTAACATACAAAGCGGCATTAATACCTGCTAAAAGTCCTTGAGCTGCCGCCTCTTCATAACCTGTAGTACCGTTAATTTGACCTGCTAAGAATAAACCTTTAATTTTCTTGGATTGCATGGAAACACTAAGTTCACGCGGATCATAGAAATCATATTCAATCGCATAGCCTGGGCGGGCGATAATGGCATTTTCCAAACCTTCGATAGAGTGAATAAATTTCTCTTGAATATCATAAGGAAGAGAAGTTGAAATACCATTTGGATACACTAAAGGTGAAGTTAAACCTTCAGGTTCGATAAAAATTTGATGAGATGTACGATGCGGATAGCGCACAATCTTATCTTCAATTGAAGGACAATAACGAGGACCTGTTGATTTAATTACGCCAGAATATAGAGGACTTCTATCAAGACCTGATCTAATAATCTCATGAGTAAGTTCATTAGTTCTTGTAATATGACAGGTCACTTGAGTAGGTAGTACGCTTTCATCATCAAGATATGAAAAACAAGGCAAAGGTGACTCTGGTGCTTGAGATTGCATCTTTGAGTAATCAATACTTGAGGCTACAATGCGCGCTGGAGTGCCTGTTTTTAAACGACCTACTTTTAAACCTAAATCTTTTAAGTTTTCTGCAAGACCTATTGAGGCAGGATCGCCCGCTCTTCCACCTTGATAATGATTTAAACCAATATGAATTAAACCATTTAAGAAGGTACCTGCACAAATAATTACCGTTGGTGCATAAAACTCAATATTAGCTGCGGTATCAACACCACATAAAGTATTACCATCAAAAAGCAATTTAGTACAAGGTTGTTGGAATAAGGTCAAATTTGGATAAGAGGCTAAAGTTTTTCTCATCACCTCTTTGTAAAGGTGTCTATCCGTTTGAGCACGAGTGGCTCTTACGGCAGGACCCTTAGAGGAATTTAATGTTCTAAATTGAATACCAGCACGATCAATTGCCTGTGGGCAAACACCACCCATAGCATCAATTTCTCTTAAAAGGTGACCTTTGCCAATACCGCCGAAGGCTGGATTACATGACATTTCACCTACAGTTTCAAGGTTATGGGTTAAAAGAAGAGTTTTCATCCCCATTCTTGCAGCAGCTGCAGCAGCTTCAATGCCAGCGTGTCCTGCACCTACTACGATTGTGTCAAAAGATCTATGCTGATTCATATGAAAAACGCTCGAAATAAATTAGGCTCAAGTAGATTAATAAAGGTGCGCTATTTTAACACTTTCTTTACAAGATCCTAAGCTTAAATCAAAGCTTCATGCTTAAAGTTTAAATAGGCTCTTCTTAACATTTAACAACTCTATATTAAAAGAATAAATTTAAATATTTTATATTTATATATTTAATTATCTTTATTCTTATTAGGAGCTCACTTTTTGTGGGTTTAAAAAAATTTCCTTAAAAATTAAGAAATAATTTTAAGTTTTTCTATGTTAGCTTAGCTTTAATTTAGTGTTTTTTAGGTGTAGAGAAGTGCGATTTTATCAAAAGCATAGTTTTTATACAGATCTTAAGTAAAATTCTTCTAAAGCTCTTTTGGATAGTTTTAAACACTCTCTTATAACATTTAACATTAAATTTTAAAAAACGCTTATAAATACAGAGATTAACTTAAATTTAAGCTGTGGGATGTATTTTAAATGTTGTGGGATTGGCTTATTTAAGCGCTTTTTAGCTTAAAACTTAAGATATAGGTGGTCTTTTGGCGATAGAATTTTAAAAAGCGCTTAAAGTTAAGATCGACTTTTAAGAAGGCTTTTTCATGAGCTTGTCGAAGTTCAGAGACCTTATCGCGATCAAATGGGTTTAGTTTGATGCTCTTTTCAAGAAATTGCAGACGACAAAGAACCTGTGCGTGCACATAGCAGAGGATTTGCGTTATAGGCGTGATGATTTTGCTTTCAAGATCCCAAGAGGGCTCATAACTAAGTTTTAGTTTGCTTTTTGCAAGCATCATGGAGATAACGTACAAAAACGCCGTAATTATGGAGCGCTCAATAGTCGTGTAGAAATAATCATCAAGAAAGGCGGTGGCCTCTTTAGCTTCCGTTAAATCTCGAAAATAGCGTTTAATCTTAGGTAAGGTGATTTTTTCCACAAGCTTTGAGCATTTTAAAAGCTCTAAAGAGAGTTTTCTTTGCATATCATCAATGGCATGAAGATCTGAAGTGCTCAAGGGCTCTTTTGAGTTTAGATAAAAATTAAGTCTGTCTGCATAATCTTCAAGTAAAGCTACGCTCTCTGCCTCTCTTTCCTCTTGTTGTTTTGAAATAAGCTTATTTAAATCTTTAAGCTCGGTGAGTATTTCATCTTGATTTTGGCTGTTATCAAGTAAAAGTGAAGTCAGATGCAAAAGAAAAACTGGACTTGTAAAACTCAAACCTAGCTCTTTTAGCGCAGCGATTTTAACAAGTCGTCCATCTTTGGTTAAAAGATTGCCCTCTAAAAGGCTCTCTTTAGCCTTAGAGACGATTTGTGGGGAGAGAGTGCTCGTAATTACACTTTCACACTCCTCACCCTTGTGTAAAAGATTTAAGGCCTTCTCATGCAAATCTTTAAAAGTTTGCTTTAAGGAAGTGTTGGAGCTCTCTTGTGACTCTAAGCTTAAGTATTTGACGTTCTCTTGCTCTTCATTAAGACCTACGGTTAGGTATTGAGCCTCTTTATAGCGATAAGCCTCATTTAAGGCTTTATCTAAAGCCTGTTGCCGCTTTTTTATGCGTAGGGGATCTTGGAGGATCGTTTTAAGGCTCATGTCTATAATTTTAACTCCCTTAGTAAAACGCTTTGCTCATAATAATTAATATTAATTATATATACTATATTTATATATGATCTTCTTTATCTTTATTAGCATGGAATTTTTTGTTAGATCTTGCAAAAGATCATATTTTTCAAAAAGTAATTGAGATTTAACTTTGTATTTTTAACTTTATTTTGTATAGAAATTGCTGTTAATAACTTAAGTTTTATCAAAAGACTAAAAATTATACTTATTCTACCTAAATTTTACCTAACATGATCCCAAGTCTTTCTAAATTTATTTACACAAGTTTTTAACACACTCTTGTGGGAAACTTAGGCTTAAGTGCTGATTTTAGGTGTTGGGAAAAGCTGTGGGATCTTTATTTATAAGCTGAAGAATTGTTGTTAATTTATTGATATTTAAACAAAATAAACCTTGTGGGAAAATTTAAACCTGTGGGGAATTCCTTAAAGGGAGGCCTTAGGACAGACTTTTTAGAGTACAATGCTTGTGTTTTCAGCTTTTAGTTTAAGGAGTTTTTAATGGCTACTATCTGTGTGATTGGTGCAGGCTACGTAGGTATGTCTCTATCGGTACTTTTAGCTTTAAAAAATGAAGTTAGAGTACTTGAGATTAACCCACAGCGGGTTGAGCTTATTAATAATCGTCAAAGTCCAATTCAAGATAAGGAGATTAATGCTTATTTAAAAGAAAAAGAGCTTAATCTTAAAGCTTATGCAGATCCAGCCGTAGCACTTAAAGATGCGCAGGTGGTGATTATTGCAACTCCAACTAATTACGATCCTAAATTAAATAGCTTTGATGTAAGCTCTGTTGATGCTTCGATTGAAAATACTTTAAAGTATGCCAAAGATGCACAAATTGTAGTTAAAAGTACCTTACCTGTGGGTTTTACTGAAAGTACTAGTCAAAAGTATGGGATTACTAACCTTCATTTCTCACCTGAGTTTTTACGTGAAGGTTTAGCCTTATACGATAATCTCTATCCCTCACGCATTATTATCGGTACGCATAATCAAGAGTTTGGAAAGTTCTTTTTAAATCTTTTAAAAGAGCCTTGTTTAAAAGAAGAAGTTGAGACTTTAATCATGGCTCCAACTGAAGCTGAAAGCGTGAAGTTATTTTCAAACACTTATCTTGCTTTGCGAGTCTCTTTCTTTAATGAGCTTGACTCTTATGCTTTAAAGAAGGGCTTAGATCCTAAATCTATTATTCAAGGTGTCTGCTTAGATCCAAGAATTGGTAACTTTTACAATAATCCTTCCTTTGGCTATGGCGGTTATTGCTTGCCAAAAGATACCAAGCAACTTTTAGCTAACTTTGATAATGTACCAAATAGTATTATTGCAGCCATTGTTGATGCTAATCGGGTAAGAAAAGATTTTATCGCCGATGATATTTTAAATCGTCACCCAAAGAAGGTTGGTGTTTATCGTTTGATTATGAAATCAGGCTCAGATAATTTTAGAGACTCTTCAATTCAGGGCATTATGAAGAGAATTAAAGCTAAAGGTATTGAGGTAGTGGTTTTTGAGCCTCTATTAAAGGATGATCTCTTCTTTAATTCAAAAGTTGAACGTGATTTTACTAAGTTTAAGGAAGAGTGCGATGTGATTATTGCCAATCGCATGGTTGAAGAGTTAAACGAAGTTAAGGATAAAGTCTATACGAGGGACTTATTCCACAACGTTTAGTTTAAGTTGAGATTATTTATTACATGATCATTTTTCTTAAACCTGAAAATTTTTATGCTTTATTATTTACGCAGTTTAAAATTTTAGGAGATTAGTTATGACCACTGTTACTTTTGATGGTGCTAAAGTTACTTTAAAAGGCTCTTTACCTGCTGTAGGCTCAAAGGCTCCAGATTTTACTTTATGTGGTGCTGATTTAAGTGAGTTTACTTTATCTAAGAATTTTGGCAAAGTTTATGTTTTATCAATTGTGCCAAGCTTAGATACTGGTGTATGTGCCGCCTCTGCAAGAAAGTTTAATCAACAAGCTGCAAGCTTAGAGGGTGTTGAAGTTTTATGCATTTCAGAAGACTTACCTTTTGCCTCTGGAAGATTTTGCCAAGCTGAAGGTATTGAGCACGTGCGCACTCTTTCTGATTTCCGTCATGATGGTAATTTTGGTGAAGATTATGGCGTAGCCATTATCGACAGCCCATTACGTGGTCTTTTATCTCGTGCAATTGTGGTAATTGATAAAGAAGGTAAGGTTGCCTATACACAATTAGTTCAAGAGATTACTCATGAAGTGGATTATGAGAAAGCCTTAGAGGCTGCTAAAGCTTGTCTTTAATTAAAAAGATTTATTAAAAAAAGCCGACTTAGTTCGGCTTTTTTATGCTTTAAACTTTATGGTTTTAATTTTTGATAAAGCTTTAAATAAGCTTTGGCCATATTTTCAGGGCTTAAGTCTTTAGCTAATAAAAAGGCATTTTCAATAAGTTTAACTTTAAAATCTTGATCTTCTTTTAACTTTAAAATTCCTTGAGCCAAAGCCCTATCATCTTGCTTTTCAATTAAAATGCCAGTTTTCCCATCTTTTATAAGATCAGGTATGCCATCTACATTAGTGGCAATAATTGGAACTTTTTGTTCCATGACATCAAGTAATACTGATCCTAAGCCCTCATAATTTGAAGGATAAGCAAAGACATCAAATGATCCTATGTAATCTACAACATTATTTACAAAACCGGTAAATACCACCTTATCCTCAAGGTTTAGTTTTGAAGCTTGCTCTTTTAATAAAGCCTCATCGCTACCGCTACCTAAAAACACTACTTTAAGATTTGGGATTTTATCAACTAAAGAGGCTGCGGCTTTTAAAATTACACTTTGACCTTTATGGCGATCTACTAAAGCTCCAATATGACCTATCACAAAATTATCTTTAAATTTAAGTTTAATTGCTTGAGCTTTTTCTTTGTCAACTAAAAAGTGCGCGCAAGCGCTTGGAATAGTTTCTATAGGGCGTTTAAATTGTTGTTCTAAAGTATGGGCAATAGCATTGGAAATGGCAACCACTGCGCTTGCTTTGCTATAGATTTGACGATTAAAAGTGTTATCGCGGACACTTTCAGGCACGCGCCTTGTGGTGACAAATGGGGTTTTATAAATTAAATGATGTAAGAAAGCCCATTGTGTAGCACGAGCTTCATGCGCTTGTAAAAAATCAAATCTTGAGCCTACTTTAAGATGGCCATTGAATCTTAAATCCAATACTTTACGAAGTTTTATAATTTCAAGATTTGGAGTGTCTTTTAAATGTTCATAAAGAGGGCTGTGATCGCGAATTACTAAGCATTGTTTTACGCCAAGTAAAGCTAGATTTTGGATTAGCAGTTCAGTTTGTCTTTCACCGCCTCTAAAGCCTCTTGCTAAATTGATATGACATACGCTAAGCGCAGATGACATACTACGTTCTCCTTATACGAAAAGACCCTGACTAAGCAGGGCCTTTTTGATTTCGTAATAACTTAAAGTTTTACTCTTGTAAGTTATTAGACGCGCTTCTTGAACTCGTTGGTACGAGTATCAATTTCAATCTTGTCGCCAATATTTACGAAATCTGGAACTTGAATTACATAACCAGTACCCTTTAAACGAGCAGGCTTGGTGACTTTACCTGAGGTATCGCCACGGACAGCTGGCTCTGAGTACTCAACCTCACGCACGATGGAAATTGGTAACTCAACAGAGATGGCCTTGCCATTGTAGAAAGTAACTTGGCAAACATCTTCCATGCCATCTACTAAATAGTTGAGAACATCACCTAAGTTGTCCTTCTCAACATCGTACTGATTGAACTCTTCGTCCATGAAGACATAAAGAGGATCATTGTAGTAAGAGTAAGTGCAATCTTTACGCTCTAAAATAACGTCCTCTAAACGATCGTCAGCGCGGAATACAGTCTCGGTGCCAGCATCGGATAAGAGGTTCTTTAACTTCATCTTAACCACAGCAGCATTACGACCTGACTTGCTGTACTCAGTCTTTTGAACAACCATTGGATTGCCGTTAAGCATAATCACGTTACCGGCGCGGATTTCTTGTGCTAACTTCATTTCAAACTCTCAGGCGAAACCTAAATTTTAGGTAGCGCTTTTATTAAAAATTAACAGTTTTCTCAGCTTAAAAAACTGAGACCTTTAACCTTATCATCTAAGGGGGTGCAAACTCAATCAATTCTATCAGATTTTGCTAAATCTGTTAAGAATTCGCTTGTATTTGCGCTTTAAGCTTTTCTTTACAAAAACAATCTAAGTTTTGCGCAAGGCTTCCTAAGTTTAATAAATGTATGGAAAAGCGTTTAAAAAGATCTTTGAGAGAAAAAAGGGTGTTTAAGATTTCAAGCTTAGAAATAGCTTGGTCTTCACCATTATAAAAAAGCATAATTTTACGATAGTCTTTAAAAGCTTCAATTTCTTCTTCTTGAGCTAATTCTTGCATTTTATCTAAAAAAGAATTTAGTTTTATAAGATGAGCATTCTCATCTTGAGGATAGATTTGCCATAAAAAAGGTTTACCACAGAGCATGGCTCGACAAATTGAATCCTCGCCCCTTACTAAATTTATCTCATGCTTTAAAAGTAAGGTGTCATATTCATCTTGAGAGGTCATAGCTAAAGCATGGATGGTTAAATTTTCAAGTTTGACACTTTGACCTGTAGAAAGCTTAAGATTTAAAAGATCATTTAAGTTATCTAAGGCAAGACCTTCAAAAACATCAAGGCAACAAGGTTTATTAAAAGATTGAAGCTCCTCTATAAGTTTTAGAATATTTTTATTTTTATAAGAAAATAAAGTTAGGTTCAAACACTTTTGATCCTCATTAAAAGAGCTTTGTAAGATTTTTTCTTTAAAGCTTTGTTCATAATTAAGACCTCCGGTTTGTGAGGTAAAGCCTGGGAAAAAGAAATAGCAGGGAATTTTATATAAAGGGGAGGGCATAGCGTGAAATTCTTCAACAAAGTTTTCTGCACTTAGATACTCAAGGTTAATTATCATAAGACTTTGCTTTTCAATTTGAGATAAAAGCTTTGGCTCAAGATGACAAGAAAAAGCTGCAATTATACAAGGGGCTGCTTTATAATCTTCCTTTAAGGCGTCTTGCCAAGCTTTAATTGCAAATCCTTTAAGGTTTAAATCACTTTTATTTAAAATTTTTTGTAAAGTTGGCAGATGATTACAAAAAAGCTTTACTTCATTGTCTTGTTTTACAAGTTCACGACAAAGTCTAAGACAAACTCCTGCATCACCATAATTGTCAATTACATTGCAAAACACATCGTATTTCATAAAACCTCACAGCAAAATGACAAGTCGCTTGTCAAGTCAAATTTTTAAATAAATTTAGAGGATTTAAAAAAAAATTGCAAAAACGTCTCTTTTGGTTTTAAAAGATCCTTTAAGAAAGCGAAACTAAGATGCGTTTTTGAGGCTTTTTATCACTTAATAAGTATTATCTGTAAAGATTAATTATTTTAAATTCAATATGTTAATAAAGTGACGTGAATTTTCTAAACATTGATCTTTAAGCTTTTTAAAGTTAGGATAAGCGTCAGTTTTAATTCCCTATGTTTTTTTTAAGTAGTGTTGGGCTTCTTTGAATTAAGAGGTCTAAGACTCGTATGTAAATTGAATTTTGAGTAGTTATGATTAGGCATATTGTTAAAAGAGATGGCCGTAAGGTCACTTTTAATCAACAGAAAATAGCAAACGCCATCAAAAAGGCTCTTGTTTCTGTTCATCCTGATGATGGGGTAACTGAGCAAGATGAAGAGCTTGTGGTGACCTTAACTGCTGAGGTGGTTTCTGCAATTGAAGGTGAGGTTGGTAAAACCCCAACTGTTGAGCATACTCAAGATTTAATTGAGAAAATTTTAATTAAACATGATTTAGCTGATGAGGCTAAGAATTTTATTCTGTATCGTCAGCAACGTACTAATGTTAGAACCTATAACGCAGAGCTTACTAAGATTTATCGTGATCTTACCTCAAAGTCTACTGCTGATATGGATTTAAAGCGTGAGAATGCCAATATTGATGCTAATGCGCCAATGGGCTTAATGTTACGCTTTGGATCTGAGGGTTCAAAAGACTTTGTGAAGCGTTATGTATTAAAGCCTGAACATGCTTTAGCACATACTAATGGTACTATCCATATTCACGATTTGGACTTTTATCTCTTAACGATTAATTGCTGCCAAATCTCTTTAAAGAATTTATTTAAACGTGGCTTTTCAACAGGTCATGGTTTCTTACGCGAGCCAAAATCTATTCAATCAGCCTCAGCTTTGTGCTGTATTGCCATTCAATCAAATCAAAATGATATGCATGGTGGTCAGTCTATTCCAATGTTTGAGTATGATTTAGCTCCATACGTAGTGGTTTCTTATTTAAAGAATGTAAAGAAAGTTATCAATATCGTTTTACGTAATGATGATATCGATCTTGAACCTCTAAGAGAGTTTGGTGATGCTCTTTATAAGGAGCGTGGCACTGTTTTAGATGAAGAAGGTCAAAAGCGCTTAAAAGAACAAGTGGCAATTGTCCTAAAAGATAATGGCAATGAGAGCGTAGATGATCTTGATTATGTTATGAAGGAGTCTTTAAAGCTTACTGAGCGTGAAACCTATCAGGCTATGGAAGCTGTGATTCATAACTTAAACTCTATGCAAAGCCGTGCTGGAGCTCAGGTGCCATTCTCTTCCATTAACTATGGCACAGGAACCACTCCTGAAGAGCGCATGATTATGAAAAATGTGCTCTTAGCAACTGACGCAGGTTTAGGTGGCGGTGAAACACCAATTTTCCCAGTGCAAATTTTTAAAGTAAAAGATGGCATTAATACTAAACCTTCAGATCCTAATTATGATCTGTTCCGTTTAGCCTGTAAGGTTTCAGCAAAGAGATTGTTCCCGAACTTCTCTTTCTTAGATGCACCTTATAACATGCAGTACTATAAGCCTGGCCATCCTGAAACTGAAGTTGCAGTGATGGGCTGTAGAACTCGTGTCTTTGGTAATGATTACGATAAGACCAAGCAAATTATTCCAGGTCGTGGTAATTTATCTTTTACAACTGTAAACTTACCTCGTTTAGGTATTGAGGCTCATGGTTCAATTAGTCAGTTCTATGAGAGCTTAGATAAGGTAGTTAATTTAATTTTCGATCAGCTTTTAGATCGTTTTGAGATTATTGCCAATAAGCACGTTTACAACTATCCATTCTTAATGGGTCAGGGGGTATGGATTGATTCTGAAAAGTTAAATCTAGACGATAAGATCTCTGATGTTATTAAAAATGGCTCTTTATCTGTAGGCTTTATCGGTTTGGCAGAGACCTTGGTGGCTTTAATTGGTAAGCATCATGGTGAAAGTGAGGAAGCAAGAAAGTTAGGTCTTGAGATTATTACTCATATGCGAGAGCTCACTGATGCTAAGACTCGCGAGAGTGGACTTAATTTCTCATTGTTCTCAACTCCAGCTGAGGGACTTTCAGGTCGCTTTGTAAAGATTGATAAGCAAGTTTATGGAGTAATCAAAGGCGTTACCGATCGCGATTATTACACTAACTCTTTCCATGTGCCAGTGTATTACAATATAACTGCTGCCGAGAAGATTGCTATTGAAGCTCCATATCACGCTTTATGTAATGCAGGTGCTATTTCCTATGTGGAAATGGATGGCGATTTGACTCGCAATGTGGACGCTTTTGAAAAGGTTATTTTATATATGAAGGACTGTGGTATAGGCTACGGTTCTATCAATCACCCTGTAGATAGATGCCCAGTCTGTGGCTATGTGGGTGTAATTAATGATGTCTGCCCTAAGTGCGGGCGCAAAGATGGTGAAGGTGTTACCATTGAGCGCTTGTCAAAATTAGGTGTAGATTGCATTTGTACCGGTTAAATTTTTATTCTTTGAAAGAAGGAGCAATATCATGGTAACAAGATTACATGCCCGTAATGGTGTTGTAGGTGAAGGCGTTAAGTTTGAGCGTATCAGAAGAGTCACTGGTTACTTAGTTGGCACTTTAGATCGTTTCAACAACGCAAAGCGTGCTGAGGAAAGAGATCGCGTTAAGCACATGCACGTTTAATTAACTTATGTTTTAAAACCGCTCATTTATGGGCGGTTAATTTTTAGGGGTGGTTGCATGGATAAAAAAACTAAAGAGATTTTAGAGAATACTTACTTGCGTATTGCAGGTGTAGTTCAAGAATCCATCGTTGATGGACCTGGCATTCGTTATACCATCTTCACTCAAGGCTGCCCTTTTCACTGTGATGGTTGCCACAATCCACAAGCTCAAGCTCTAGGTGGTGGTATGGAGGTTAAACTCTTGGTTTTATATCAAGAGATTGTGCAAAATCCACTCATTACCGGAGTAACTTTTTCAGGCGGAGAGCCTTTTATTCAAACAAGACCTCTAATTGCTTTAGCTAAAATTTTGAAAAAAGCAGGTTATGATCTGTGGTCTTATTCAGGTTATACCTATGATAAATTAGTAAATGATTCAATGCGCAAAGCTCTTTTAGAGTGTTTAGATGTCGTAGTTGATGGTCCTTTTGTTAAGAAATTACATTCTTTAGATCTTGATTACAGAGGATCTTCAAATCAAAGAATTATTGATGTTCAAAAATCTTTAGCTCAAGGTCAGGTTGTGCTCAAAGAGGGGTTTGTTTAAAATTGCCTGTCAAATCCCTATGCAAAAGTATGGGGATTTAAAGTTTTTTAGATCTCTTCACAGTTTTTTAAATTTTTGATCACAAATCATCTTCTTGTAATTTGCTATAATCAAAATCTAAAACATTCAAGAGTGTACGTAAATTGGATAAATTTGCTCTAAGAAAGGTTTTGTGCCCCTCCTGTGATTTAGTAGTATCTCTGCCAGCTTATGTAAAAGGGCAAAAAGCTCTGTGTCCGCGTTGTGCTCAGGTTTTACGAAGTGGTTTTTATTTGTCTTTAAAAGATGTGGCAGCGGTGGCAATTGCGGCTTTAATTTTTTTAGGGGTGGCAATTTTTGAGCCTTTTTTATCAGTAGAAAGTTTTTCTATTTATCAGCAAATGAGCCTAATCTCAATTGTGAAAGTTTTGCGCACAGATTGGTCTTTGCTTTTATATGTGTTTATGTTTTTTACGCTGTTTTTGCCGGTTATTTTATTATGTCAGATCATTGCAGTAGGCTTATTATCGTATAAACCACAACGCATATTTTGTAAGATCTATAGTTTTTGTCATCGCTTTTGCATGGTGGATGTATTTATCTTAGGTGTATTAGTCTCTTTAGTAAAATTAACATCATTAGCTCAGGTGGGCTTTTATATGGGCTTTTATGCAGCTATTGTTTTTTCTTTGTTACTACTTTATATGACTTTAAAAGTAAGACCGCCTAGGATGTGGGATTTATTACAAGAAGCTGACTTAACTTATGCAAAAGCAGGTTTAAGTGGTGTAGAGCAAGGTTTAAGTTTATGTCGCCATTGTAATTTTGTCTTCTCAAATCAAATTAAAGCATGCCCGCGCTGTGGTTGTGAAGTGCCATCAAGAGAGTATAGCTGTTATCAAAAAGCCTTTGCCCTTTTAGTCTCGGCTACTATTTTATATTTACCCTCTAATTTATATCCTATAATGTTTACTGATTACTTAGGAACTAGCACAGGTTCAAATATTGTTGATGGTGTTATAGCTTTATGGCAGATGGACTCTTATTTTGTCGCCTTAGTAATTTTATTTGCCAGTATTTTTATTCCAGTATTAAAAATTTTAACTTTAAGTTGGATTTTATGGACGGTAAAGAGGCAAAGGGTTAGAAAAGCTTTAAGAGTTTCTATTATTTATCGTTTAGTCTCTTTTATTGGTAAGTGGTCTATGATCGATGTGTTTGTGGTCATTATTATGTCCTCCGTAGTACGCATGTCAGGACTTCTTGTAATAAATCCAGGTTTTGCCATTATTGCTTTTTGTTCTGTAGTATTAATTACTATGTTTGCAGCCGAAGAGTTTGATGAAAGATTGATTTGGGATAATAGAAAGTATGACTGAGAAAAAACCTAGTGAAGAGGCAGGAAAAGCTAAAATTGTTAAAGCTAAACATATTTCTTTAGTTTGGTTAATTCCGTTTTTGGCCTTAATTGTGACTGGTATTTTGCTTTATAAAAATACTATTGAACAAGGTCCTAAAATTGAAGTTACGATTTCATCTGCAGAAGGTATTGAAGAAGGCAAGACCTTAGTTAAACTGCGCTCTGTAACTGTAGGCCGAGTTGAAAGTGTCAGACTTGATCAAAACTATACTAAGGCTATTTTATCCATACAAATGGTGCCAAATACTGAAAATTTGCTTAATGAAGATTCAGTCTTTTGGCTGGTCAAGCCAAGAGTTGAGACTGCTGGTATTTCAGGTTTAGATACTTTGCTTTCAGGGTCTTATTTGCAAATTATTAAAGGTAATTCGCAAAAATATAGTACAACTTTTGAGGCTTTATCTGAACCTCCGCAGTTATTTGATGATAAAGGGCTTACTTTAAACTTTTTCTCTAAGGCCACTAAAAGATTATCCCCAGGGGATCTTGTAAGTTATCGCGGCTTTACGGTGGGACGGGTATTATCCTCGCAACTTGAGGTGGACAGTGGCACTATCTTATATAAAGTTTTTATTGAGGAGCCTTATACTAAGCTTTTAAATGCAAATACGCGCTTTTGGATCACCTCAGGACTTGATTTTGAACTCTCAACTGAAGGTTTACAAGTTTATACTGATTCTGTGGAAAGTATTTTACGTGGTGGTATGTCCTTTGATAATTTAAATAATGATCAAGTATCAAGTCCTTTAGATACTAACCAACAATTAGAGCTTTTTGCAGATCAGAACTCAGCACAAGCTGATGCAATGCGAAGCGGACTTTTATATGTAATCTTAATTGATAATGATTTAAGAAATATTAAACGCGGTTCTGGAGTATTTTTTAATTCAGTAAAAATAGGTGAGGTTATTGATGCTCCGTGGTTTGAAAGTTATCAAGAACTGTTTTTTAGTAAAACTACTTTGCCTGTTTTAATCGGACTTAATTTTAGTGGGGATGAAAGAGAGTTTGTCTCTGATGTTTTAGAGCAACATGCCAAAGATGGTACTTTATGCGCGGCTATTGCCTCATCAAGTATTATTTCAGGAGATAATCGCATTAATTTAAGATTTGCGACTACAAAAAACGAATGCCAAGTTACCTCTTATAGAAATTTAATTGCGGTTAATGCTACAAGCTCTGTTTCCATTGATGATAGATTAAATGAAATTTCAAGATCTATTAATGATATGGATTTAGCAGGGGTCTCAAATGATGTAAGAAAATCTTTAAATGCTTTTACAGAGGCCATGAATGCTTTTACCCGCTCTAATGATGAGGTGGGACGTTTATCTTTGCTACCTAAGATGACTGCTGCCTTTGAAAACTTTAGGGTTATGTTGCAATCTTATGATGATAACAGTGAATTTTATCGCAATATGGATACAACCTTGAAGGATGTAAGACAGCTTCTCCAAGAATTAAAACCTGCTTTAGTACAATTAGGTCAAAAACCATCCTCAGTAATTTTTGGTACTCAAAATAAAGAGGTGATGCCAAAAGCTAAAGGAGTAACTCATGAAAACAAATAAGTATTTAGCCATTTTTAATACTTTAGTCTTAGGTTTAATGGTGACAGCTTGTGCTCAAGAGATAAATTATGAGCGCTATAGTTTATCTTTAGAGGTAAGTCCACAAGTTTATACACAAGATTTACTCTCTAACATTGAAGTAGTACCAAATTTTCTTACCACCGCAGGAGGTCTTTTAATGAAGACCTCTGAAGTTGAAATTATTGAAAGTTCAAATTATCGCTTTGCCAAACCATTAGTAGATGATCTTGAGCTTTTATTTGCCAATGAACTTTTAAACAATGATTTAGCCTCGAAGTCATATTATTATGTGCTTGAATTAAGTCAATTTTGGGGAACGGTTGAGGGTAGTGCCCAAGTTGGCTTTAATCTTAAAATTTTAAATAAAAAAGGTGGTAAGGAGCTTTTTTCTAAGTCAATACAACAAGAATTAGATTTAAGGCAAGATGGGTACAAAGAGCTTGCGATACGTTTAAAGACAGGTTTTATTCAAGGCTGTCAAAGTCTTTTTCAAGATTTTAAACAAAAATAATTAAGGGTATCAATAAGATACCCTAATACATTATTTGCCGATACAGAAGGTAGAGAAAATCTTACCTAAAATATCATCTGAGGTTACTTTTCCGGTAATAGTGCCTAAATGATCTTGAGCAAGATTAAGCTCTCTTGCGCACAAGACTAAATCACCGAAATCAAGCATATCTTTAGCACTTGTAAGAGATTTTAAGGTCTCTTCAAGCTCTGTGACATGTCTTAGCCTTGCAGAGAAGACGCCTTCTTGAGGAATAATACCTAAAGCTTCATTCAAGCTTTGTTTAAGCTCTAAAAGTCCGTCTTTAAGTTTAGTTGAACTATAGACGCGCTTTAAATCCTTAAATTCGGTGCTTTCTAATAAAGCTTGTGTGCTTTCATCTTGAGGTAAGTCTTTTTTGGAGATGACAAGTAAGATATTTAACTTGCCTTGAGCTAAATCTTCAATCCTCTTTAAGGTGGCAAGTGCATCTGGAGCAGGTTTTGAGCCGTCGATCATCAAGACGATAAGATCGGCTTTTTTAACCTCATCAATTGCCCGGTCGATACCAATTTTTTCAATTTCATCTGAAGGATTATCTCTAATTCCAGCAGTATCGGTCATCGTAACTGGGATCCCCCCAATTTCAATGTTTACTTGTAAAACATCGCGGGTGGTGCCTGGAATTGGGGTTACGATTGCTCTGTCAGAACCTGCTAGAGCATTTAAAAGACTTGATTTACCGGCATTTGGCGAGCCTGCTAAGACAATTCTGGCCCCTTCATTTAAAAGCACTCCACAATGGGCAGTTTGTATGGCCTCTTGAGCGTGAGAGATGATTTTGTCTAATTCATCTTTAGCAACGCCAGAATCGAAGAAGTCTTCATGCTCTTCTGGAAAATCAAGGCAGGCTTCAAGTTTGACGCGAAAATCAGTAATGCCTTCTAAAAGCTCATCAATATGGGATTTAAAAGCACCATCAAGGCTACTTAAAGCAGCTTTGGCAGCTCTTTCAGATCCTGAGGAGATTAGATCTTCAACAGCTTCAGCTTCTGTTAAGTCCATCTTGCCATTTAAAAAAGCACGGCGCGTGAACTCACCAGGTTGAGCCTGTCTTACTCCTGAGATCTTTAAGACGGCTTTGAGGATTTTTTGCGGTACGATATTGCCACCGTGACCTTGTAATTCTAGAACGTCTTCACCGGTATAGGAGTGAGGAGCATTAAAATACAAAACTACACCTTCATCAACGGCTTCATCGCCATCCATAAAGGGTCGGAAATAAGCATAGCGGGGCTTTAAAGTATCAAGCCCTGCAATGGCTTTGGCCACTAACAGGGCTTGACTTCCTGAAACTCGAACTATGGAGACGCCACCGCGCCCCGGCGCGGTGGCAATAGCTGCAATGGTATCTGTTATGGCCATTAATTAGCCTTCTTTGTTTCTCTTACGTGTAAACCACGCTTTTCAAGTGATCTATAAATAATTACCTGTTGGAAAATGGTAAAGCAGTTAGAAACTAACCAGTAAACTGTTAAACCAGCAGGGAATGTACAGAACATGAAAGTAAAGATTAAAGGCATTGCCATGATCACCTTTCTTTGAACAGGGTCATTGATTGGTGTAGGTGACATCTTCTGAATGAAGAACATGGTAATACCATATAAAATTGGGGTCACGAAATAAGGATCGTAAACTGATAAGTCAGTAATCCATAAAATAAATGGAGCGTGACGTAATTCAGTTGATTCCATTAAGGTCCAATACAAGGCAATGAAGATTGGCATCTGAATTAAAAGCGGGAAGCAACCACCCATTGGGTTTACTTTTTCGCTCTTATAAAGACGCATGGTCTCTTGACCTAGTTTTTGTCTATCGTCCTTATAACGCTCACGTAACTCTTGCATCTTTGGAGTTAAAAGACGCATCTTAGCCATTGAAGTGTATTGTGCTTTAGTAAGTGGGAAGAGCACAGATCTTACAACAATAGTTAAAAGAATAATGGAGAAGCCCCAGTTTCCAACATAAGAGTGGATGAACTCAAGGATCTTAAATAAAGGAATGGAAATAAACCATAACCAACCATAATCGACGGTTAAATCAAGATTTGGTGCTACAGTTTCCATTTGATCCTGATTCTTAGGACCTAACCACATTTGAGCTTTAAACTCATGTGAAGAGTGGGCATCAATATTTTGAGCAGTGCTCATAATACCAATGATTGCATCACGACCTTCAGCGCTTTGATTGGAGTAGATGATGTTATTAACATTATCTTGTGTATTGCCGATCCAGGCTGATACAAAGTAATGTTGAATCATTGCAACCCAACCACCTGCGGTTTGAACATTTAAGTTTGAGTTTTCTCTTGAGAGATCTACTAAATCTTCAAGAGTATTTTTCTCATAACGGGTATCTTGAGTGCTATAGGCTGTACCGCGATAGGCACCTGCAACCATACCAAAGCCTGAGCTTTCAACTAAAGCGGTGTTATCAACAGTCTGCTTTAATTGTCCATAGAAGGCCATAGATAAAGTGCGATCTGTTTGATTATCAACCTTAGCGGAAACATCAATTACATAGGCTTTAGAGTTGGTATCTAAAGTGTCGCGATGTAAGGTATAGGTCTTAGTATAAGTAACACCATCTTGAACGAAGGTTAAGACAGCACTTACTTCGTTTTGATCATCTGCTATTACATACTCGTTTTTCTCACTAGTGTATAAAGGTCTTGCCTTTGCATCAGGACCGTCTTTACCAGTAAGACCGCTTTGAGCGTAATAAACGAAATCATGATTATTCATTAAGAGGTGGAAAGGATCATCCTTACCCTGCTCTTGCATAACTTTTAAGAGCTTAGCATCAACAATATCGCCACCATTTAAATCAATAGTAAGCTCTAAAGCATCACTCTTTAATTTGATAAGCTTGCCGATGGAACTTGAGGAAGCAGCATCAGTGAGCATTTGCTCAGCACGTATAGCCTCTTGTTCTGCACGTTGGGCAGCGGTTAGCTTATCGCTTTCCCAGCTCCAAAAAAGGAACAGAGTTAGCACTAGTAATAAAATTAGAAGTATATTTCTTTGTTGTTCCATCGCAATTAAGCCTTATGTGGGTTTTTCGGCACCGGATCGATACCGCCTTCATTAAGAGGGTGGCAACGACTTAATCTTCGTGCCCCCAAATAGATGCCTTTTGCAAGACCCCATTCCTTAATGGCTTCTAGTGTATATTGCGAACAACTTGGATAAAAACGACAACGAGGTCCAAGCAGAGGGCTTAGAACCTTCTGATATGTTCTTAACATTAAGATTGCTGACTTTTGAGCCGGCGAGAGATTTGATCCCATAGTCTTGTCACACAGGAACTGAGCTGTCTGTTACCAATCTCCCCGATACCTGGTCGTGCAATAAACACCACGTCAGCCGAGGGTAGGATGTCTTTAGAATTCCTAAAGGTTTCACGGATTACACGTTTAACACGATTGCGCCAAACGGCTCTCTTTAAAACCTTTTTTGATACTACCAATCCGAGTCTTGCTTCAGGTTCTTGATTTAGCTTAGCTAAAATCAAAACGCCCGGTGCGCTAACTCGGACCGGGTTTTTAAATACCTTATCATAATCCTCGCTTGTCAATAATCTTGACGAGCGAGAAAAGGTATTATTTGCCATTCACGGTAACAACTAAACGCTTACGGCCCTTTGCACGACGGCGAGATAAAACCTTACGGCCATCGGCAGTGCGCATGCGAGCACGGAAACCATGAGTACGCTTACGCTTAAGATTGTTTGGCTGATAAGTACGCTTCATATAAAAATTACGCAAGGAACCCCTAAAAATTAGGGGAGGATTGCGCCTCCTTTTACAAAAAGTTTTCCATTGCAACACAGCGTGAAACGACGCTGCTCATTGAACCGCTAATTCTACACGCAGAATTTGATTTACGTCAACATCTTGAGTAAAGATTTTTTCATTATTTTGCTATTTTTTACTCAATAAAATTGTTTCAATCTTAAAGAAGCTTAGAAAAATGCCATCTTTATATAAATAATCAATTGAAAATCAAAAATTAATATCTATTATAATCTTTTTATTAATAGTATTTTTATAAATTTTAATTATTGCTATATTAAGTATGTGTGTTTAAATACTCTAAAGCTCACAGAGTCATACTTTATCCTGTGGGAAATTTTCCCACAATTGTTAAATGTTTGCTGTTAGATTTTGGTGGGTTTAAAATTGAATTTAAAGAAAATTTGTTTAATCAGTAAGTTATCCTGTGGGAAATTTTAAAAATCTTTGGGAAAAGTTACAGATCGATAATTTTTTTTATGTTATGATCTGCTCGCCTCCTAAGTTCTAAAAGATAAAAATTTAAGATTTAGGAAAAACAATAAAAATTTTAGGCATTTAATTGAGAGTTTATCACTAGAGAAAGAGAGCTATGGACTACGTTCAGCTTTGGAATACCGCTATATCTGAAGTTCTCAAGACTACAGATAATGAAGAAGAGCGTAAAAATTTAGAATTATTTCGTCAGCAAGTAGTTATGAATATTGAAGGCCGTAAGATTGTCTTCACTTGCAATAATTCTTATTTTTGGGGCATTTTTGTAAATTATGCTGCAAGACTCTACTCAGAGGTTGAAAATCTATTAGGAAATCCTGGTTATTCATTTGGAGTTGAGGTTCAGGTAAACAGTGCTGATAACACTCGCAGTGCTCAAGCTCCAGCGATGACAAATCAGACGCAAAACCAGAATCAAAATTTTAATCCAAACTCTACCTTTTCACAGAATAATGGTCCTTTTCAGGCTCAAGTACAGAATTTGCCTAATGCAAATCTTGGATCAAATGGAAATTTTACTGATCAAGGTCATGATTTGCAAAGTCAAGTTGCTATGCAAAACCAGGGTATGATCCCACAAATGATGGGTATGCCTGCCTTTAATCCTAATTTTATGTATCAAAACCATCTTTTAAATGGTTTTGCACAATTAACTCCTGAGCAACAACAGGCGATGGGCTTTAACCCTAATTTAAATCCTCAACAATTGCAGATGATGCAAAATTATGCGATGGGTTTTAATATGCCTTCAATGGCAGCTCAAATTCAACAGCAAATGTTGCAACAGCAACAACAAGCAAGCCTTCAGGATTATCAAGATGATAATGCAGCTTTTAATAATGCCAATCGTCCTGAGATTAAAGCACATAATCCAACCCCAAGAGCTAAGAGCTCAAAGCTTGCGGCAATTGAGAAGATGTTTCCAAACTTTAGGAAACGCAATCCAATAAATCCCAATAAGACTTTTGAAAATTACGTTATAGATCCTGAAAATAAGACTCTTTTTGCTACAGCTATTGCCGTTGCGACTAATCCTGGATCTTCAAATTACAATCCTTTATATATCTATGGTGCATCAGGCCTTGGTAAAACGCATCTTTTATTTGCAATTGCCAATCGCATTATGCAATTAAACTCTGATATTTCTATTATTTATACTAGAGCTGAAGAGTTTATTCGTCATTATGTTGAATCAATGGCGAGCATTAAAAAGTCACCTTTTGATGATCAACAAGTGCATTTTCAGGACCTTTATACTGAACATGATGTGTTCATTGTCGATGATATTCAAAATTTCATTAAAGGTCCAAAAGCACGTGATGCCTTCTTTGATATTATCGCTGAGTTTATTGATAAGCCAAATCGTCAATTGATTTTGGCCTCTGATGTGCCACCTGGTAATTTAAATGGTTTTAATGCCCGTCTTACTACGCGTTTTGGATCTGGTGTTTGTTGTGAAGTAGTACCTCCTGGTGTGGAAACGCGTACTGCAATTACAATTAGTAAGTGTGAGGAGATGAAGATTAATCTCTCTGAGGATGTTATTAATTATATTGCAACGAATGTGCGCTCTAATATTCGTGAGCTTGAAGGCGCAATTAAAACTTTAAATTCACATAAACTAAATAGTGAAGCTGAACTTACAGTTGAAGAAGCAAAGAAGATCTTAGCTAATTTAGTTAATGCTTCAAATCAAGTTTGTACAATTGATACGATTAAAGAGCGTGTGTCACGTGAGTTTGAAGTGACCGTAGCTTCTATGGAATCTGCTGAAAAGAAAAAGACTGTATCTCTTGCGCGTTCTATGTCTATGGCGCTTGCTCGTGATTTGATCCCTTCTTTATCATTATCTGATATTGGCAGAGCTTTTAATAAAGATCACTCATCTGTCCATGAAGCAATAAAAAGGATTAAAAATCGCATCGATCAAGAGCCGGAGATTGCTTCAAAGTATAATAAACTTACACTGTCGTTGAAGAAAGAATAATTCTTTTAAGGGGTAGTTATGAAGTTTCAAGCACCAGTTGCCTCATTTATTAAACCATTGCAGCAATTATCTGCGGTAGCAGGTGGGGCAAGCAATGCAGATGATATTGCACATAACCTATTAATTTCAGTTAAAGATAATAATCTCTTTTTAAGAGCTACTGATTATAGGGTGGAGCTGTCTTTTACTACCCAAGTTTCAATGCAATCTGAAGGGCAAACTACCGTTAATGCTCAAAAGTTAAGAGAGGCATGCGCAAGATTAGATCAAAGCGCTATTGCCATGTTCAGCTACGATGAAATGGAAGAAGTTTTAACCATTGAATCAGGAAGTACGGTATTTAAGGTTAGAACTCGCAATCCTGCTGATTTTCCTTTAATGGATCAAGAAGATGTAGAAAAAAGTTTAGTAATTCAAGCTCAACAATTACGTAAACTTATTGAAAACTCAACTTTTTGTATCTCAAATGAAGATTTTAGGGAATACTTGCGCGGTATGCGTTTTGAGGTTGAAGGCGAGAATTTATCGGTTTTTACCTCAGATGGTCACCGGATGAGTATTAATGAAACTACTTTACCTCAACCTTTAGATGGTAGTTTTGGCGTTACTTTAATTAAGCCTTGTGCTACAGAGCTTTTAAAAACTCTACAAAATTCAGTAGGCGATGATGAATTAGTAACACTTGCTTTTTCAAAAAATCTGCTTACTACCACCATCAATAACTATCGCTTAACCTCAAAGCTTTTGATCTGTCCTTATCCTAATGTAAGAGCAGTAATCCCAAGACAATTAACAGTATCCATTCCAGTAAATCGCAGCCTCTTAAAGCAGTCAATTATGAGAGTGTCGGTTTTAAGTTCAAAGCGCGTAAATGGTATTACATTAAACTTTGCACCAGGCTTTTTAAGTTTAAGTTCAGAAAACTCTGAGCATGAGACTGCAAGCGATAAGATAAGCTTAGATTATGCAGGCGAGCCTTTTGAGATCTCATTAAATGCCTCTTATGTTTTAGATGTATTAAATGTGCTCTCTCAAAGTGAGATTGTCATGTTTAACTTTGTAAGTACTACACAGCTTGCAAGTACGATGGTGATCCCACAAAAAGAAGATGAATCTGGGGTTAGAGTAAGTTATTTTATAGCAAGAGTGGTAGTGTAATATTACACTTCTCTCATGAAAATAAATCGACTGTTAATTAGTAATTTTAGGAATATCTCTTTATCTGAGATAAAGCCAGATCCAGGATTTAACATTATTTATGGTGCGAATGGATCTGGTAAAACTTCAGTTTTAGAGGCTATTTCTTATTTAGCTTTAGGTCGTTCTTTTCGAGGCTTTAATTATAATTATTTAATAAAACGTGGGTTTAATGCGTTTGAAATTTTTGCCTCGATCCTTGAGCATAAAGATGAACCTGAGGTGCAATTAGGGGTTAAAAGACAAAAGGGCCAAGATTTAGAAATTTTAATCAATGCTGATAAAGGCAAGCGCTTATTAGATTTAATTTCACATATCTGCGTACAAATTATTCATCCTCAAGGGGTGGAATTAGTAACCGCAGGACCTGATTTGCGTCGCTCTTACTTAGATTGGGGCGTTTTTTATCAGTACAGTGATTTTAAAAAATTATATTACGATTATCGAAAGGCTCTTATTCAAAGAAATCGTTTATTAAAGATTCAAGCTCCTAAAGCTCAATTTTTGCCTTGGGATAAATTATTAGCTGAGCTTTCTTTTAAGATTAATAGTCTAAGAGAGGATTATTTACAAGCTTTACTTCCTGAACTAAATAGAGTTTTAAAAGATTTTCTGCCAAGTCTTGAGTTTAGTTTTTCACTAAACTTAGGTTATCCTAAAGATTTAGATCCTTTTAGTGCTTTACATGATTTTTTAGACCGAGACCTAACACTTGGTTTTACTTATTCAGGATGTCATCGAGCCGATCTTAAGATTAAAACCTCAGGAGTTTTGTCTTCTTCTATTTTGTCACGTGGACAACTAAAACTTTTAGTTTGTGCAATGCGTTTATCACAAGGTACTTTGCTTAGAAAAAATAATAATAGTTCTTGTATATTTTTAATAGATGATTTGAACTCTGAACTTGATGTTAAGTCTCAAGAAGTGCTTATGAACGAGCTTGTGGAGTGTGAAAGTCAGGTATTTATTACCAATATACAAGATAAGATCTCTAATACTATTCCAGCATCTAGCAAATTATTTAAGATAGATGATGGGGTTATTTATTCTTAAACACAATAAGGTGAGTTTAAGTGGAATTTGATTATCAATCAGTTAAATCACTGCGCCTTGAAAATAGTGCATGGAAATTATTGTGTGCTGATCAGGCTCCTTTAATAATTAGCTTTTTAAATGTCGCTTTTATTAAGCGAGGTATCACCTATGCTTCAGAAACAGATTTAGTTGAAAGACTTCGTGATTTAATTTTTACTATTGAAGATCAATATGGGGATAAATTTGAACAAGATCCATTAGATTACCTTTTAAAATGGTCTTCAGATCAGTGCGGTTTTTTAAGTAGAGCTTATCTTAAGGCAGATAGTAATGAATGCTATTATGATATAACTCCAGCCACGCAAAAAGCTTTAGATTTTCTAAATTCTCTTGAAACCTATGAGTTTGTCGGCACGGAATCGCGTTTATTGCAAATTTTTGATTTAGTTAAGCAATTAAACGTTGGGACAAATCAAGATCCTGATAAATATCTTCAAGATTTAAAAGATCAAAAAGCAAAACTTGAAGAAAAAATTAAGCTTGCCGAAGAAGGAATATTTGATATTTTAGAGCCTGTTCAGGTAAAAGATCGTTTTCAACAATTTGAGCAACAAGCAAGAACTTTATTATCTGATTTTAGACAAGTTGAATATAATTTTAAGGAATTAAATCGCGATATTAGACAAAAAATTGAGTTATGGGATGAGTCAAAGGGCAAGCTTATTGATGAGATTTTAGGACAATCTGATTTTATTGATAATACAGATCAAGGTAAATCTGCTCTAGCTTTTTCAAGACTCTTAACTCAATATAAGCAAAATGAGATGCTCTCTAATATGATCGATCATTTATATGAGTTGCCTGAAGTTAAGGAAATGGGCTTTGATCCTAATTTACGTTTTATTTATCGTGAATGGCTTAAAGCTGATGAAAGAATTCATGACATCATTGGTACCATTAATAAGAGAATTAGGCATTTTGTCGATGATAAGATTTATTTAGAAAATAGAACGATTTTAAGATCGATTAAATCCATTCAAGAGCAGGCAGTATGTTTAGAAAAAATAGGTAAAGAGTTAAATGATCGCTTCTTTGAGATTGAGTTACCTATTTTTGATATACAAATTCCCATGGATCGCTCTTTATTTGAATTAAAAGAAAAGATGATTTTAGATTCAGATATTGAGGAAGGCGAAATTGGTAAGGATGGTCTTGATAAGCTCTATGCGCAAAGATCTGTGGACAGGGAATTACTTTTTAGTAATCTTTTAAGTACCTTAAATGGTAAAAAAGAGATTACTTTAAAAGAAGTTATAGATTTACATCCTTTAGAATACGGCCTTGAAGAGATTTTAAATTACTTTGAAGTCTTAAGGTTACATTTTAAAGTAGAAACTTCAGATGATGAATTTGAGGAATTTACTTGGGAGAGCGAAAACGCTCTTGGTGAAAAAGTAATTCGTAAGGCTTTAATTGAAAAAACAGTTATTAAATATAGAGAAGAGTAAGATGACTGAGAGTTTACCTTTAGATGAAAATACTCTAAATGAAGAGAAAAATTTAGAGCTTGAAAATCAAAACAATGAGTCTTTAGAAAAGGAAGAAGATTTTAATGAAGATCGTAGCTATCTTGTAGGCTATGTAAGTGCTACCCTTTTAAAAGGTGTGCTCTATAAGCAAAATAATGCTAAAACTTTTGCGTATTTACTTAAAGTAGAGCGAGATGTAAGAGAGTATTTAGCAACTATCGGTCTTGCTCTTGAAATTGATGACGCAGAAGGCTATGCATATTTGAGATCTTATCGTGAAGAAGAATATCCAGATGATATGATCCATCGCCCACCAAAACTTTCAAGAACTATTGCATTAAGCTTTTTTACTTGCTTTTTATTGATCATGTTAAGAAAGCGATTAATCGAGTTTGATAGTAGCTCAGATAGTATTAAGTTAGTGTTAAGTGGAGCTGAGATTATTGAGTATGTAAAGACCTTTATTAATGAAGGTACTAATTCAGCTAAAATTGATGAAAAATTAGTTACTTCTATAAATCAAGCTGTAAAACTTGGTTTTTTATGGCCTTTAGATAAGCAACAAAAAGAAGTTAGAACTTGCCGTTACGAGGTTAAAAGAATTATTAGAGCTTTCTTTGATGCTAAAAATATTAATAGTATTGATGAGCTTTTAAAGCAATATTTATTAAAACTTAATCAAGATAATACTACCACTGAGGATTAAATCGTGACTGAGACAAATTTTATTGAAAATATCAATCTTCCTGAAGGTTTTAGATTAGATCATTTAGAACTATATAATTGGGGAACTTTTCACAATCGCATTTGGACGGTTAATTTAAATTGTCAAAATACTTTATTAACAGGTGAAAATGGTTCTGGTAAATCTACGGCAGCTGATGCTTTATTAGCCTTGCTTTCACCTTATAGAAATCCTCATTACAATGAGGCTGCAGGTGCCTCAGCAGGTGAGAGAACTCTTTATACTTATGTGGTAGGTTTTTATAAAAAAACCGGTGTTGGAGATGACACTGAATATTTATGTTTGAGAAAGAAAAACCATTTCACAGTAATTTTAGCGGTTTTTACAGATCAAAAAAGAAGTGCTTCGGTTACTTTAGCTAGAGTATTGTGGCCTCAAGGTAATTCAAAGCAAGTAGATGGTTTTTGTGTTATAGCAGATGAGGCTTTAACTATTAAAGATCACTTTAGTAATTTTGGAAGTGATATTAAGGCTCTTAAAAAGCGTTTAGCGAAAGTTTATACCGTTCATGAAACTTATTCGAGTTATGTTGCTGATTTTAAACGTGCTTTAGGAATAGGTACTAATCAGGCTTTAGAGCTTTTTTGTGAGGCAGTTGGTACTAAACAGGTACCAAATTTAAGTTCTTTTGTTAAAGAACATATGATCCCACCTGCGGACTTTAATGCCAAAGCTTCAAATATCTTAGAGCAATTTAATGATTTAACTAAGATTTATGAAGAGATGGAAAAGGCTAAGGAGCAGATTATAGATTTAACTCCAATTGTAAATGCGGGTGAAAAATACGCTTTACTAGTTGAAGAAGTTAAAATTTATGATGAGTGCTATAAATTAGCTCATACCTATCTTGCAACCTATTGGGCGGATGTGATTAAAGGGATCATTGATACTGAGACCTTAAAAAAGGACAATCTTGATGCAGAACTTGAGCAAGTATCAAACTTTATTAAAAGTTGCAAAGTTCAGATTGATAAATTTGTCGAGAGTATCTATCAAAAAGGTGGCGGTCGCTTAGAGGCTATTGACAGAGATCTTAAAGAAAATCAGGAACGTCTTAAGACTATTAAAACTGTAAGAGATTTGTTTGCTAATTTAGTGACAAATTTAGGTGAAGAGGTTCCAAATACAATTTCTGAATTTACACGTCTTCGCTCTAAACTTTCACGCCATAAAGAAGAATTTCAAGAAGAAAAAGCACGTCTTGAGGACGATCGCAGTTCAATTGATGCGCCTTATTATAAACTTGAAGCCACCTATGAGTCTCTTAAAGCTGAATTTGCCTCTTTAGAACATCGACAGAGTAATTTGCCTTTAGAGCAAATAAGAATTAGAGAAACTGTATGTCAGGCTTTAAATATTCCTACAGAGGAATTACCTTTTGTAGGTGAGCTTATTGAAGTTGAGGATGCTTATAAAGAAAAATGGCAGGGCGCAATTGAGCGTGTCTTATATGGCTTTGCACTTTCGATGTTAGTCAAACCTCAATACTATGATGAGATCGTTAAGTTTGTAAACTCAAGTAATTTAAGAGGACGTTTAGTTTACTATCGCGTCGAACCTGCTAAAGATCGCTTTGATGGCTTTATGTCACCTAAGTCTCTTGTTAAGAGAGTAAAAGTTAAAGACAACGATCGGGTGTTTTATGATTTTGTGTTTGCTAATTTGTTAAGGCGCTTCAATTACGTTTGTACAGATGATTTGCTTGAGTTTAAACGCGAAAGAATGGCTTTAACCTCAAGGGGCATGACCAAAAGTCCAGGTGGTCGTCATGAAAAAGATGATCGCCATAATATTGATGATAGAACTCGCTATGTTTTAGGTTGGTCTAATGTTGAAAAACGCCAAAGTTTGCAAAAACTTTTACTTAAAACTGAGCAGGAACTAGCTTTACTTATGCAAAAGCGTAAGGAAGCTCGTAATCGTATTGATGTTATTAATAATTCTATAATCGCAGTAAATCGTTTGCTTGAGTATCAACAATTTTCACAAATTGATTTAACTCCATTTGAGCTTGAGATTGAAAAATTAAACAAGCAAAAGGAGGAATTGTTAGCAAGTGATAGTGGTAAAGAATTAGAAAGCTTAAAGAAGCGTAAAGATTATATTGAAGGCGAAATAGAAAAGTCTTCTTTGCAAAGAGATCGCTTGATTAATGATAATGGCAAACTTGAAGAAAAAATTAATCAGCTTAAAGCTGAGTTGCAATTAGCAAGACAAGTTGCATCTGAAAAAGGGATCGGAGAAGATCACAAAGCTAAATTAAATGAGTTTTTCGTAGAGGCTACGCAAAAGAAGAAGGCTGATTTTAAGCATCGCGATGATTTTGATCGTGCTTTTACAAACTTAATTGTAAATAAAAGACAAGAAATTAATACTCAAATCTCTGCGCTGTCATCTAATGTAATTAGCGCTGCGACTACTTTTGTGAATCGTTATCCTGATGCTACTAGGGATATTAATCCAAAAGATGTGTTAGTTTATAAAGAACTTAAGCAAATGCTAGATAGTTTAGAGAATGATAATCTGCCTAAATTTATTGAAAGTTTTAAGCAGAAGCTTCGTGATCAGACTATTTATAGTATTGGAAATCTTGCCTCTAGTTTAAAGGAAGAAGAGAAGAGTATTAAACGTCATATTGATGATATTAATTCTTCATTAGCTAAACTTGATTATAATCCTGGTACTTATATCTTAATTAAGCCAAGAAAAAGTAATGATCGAGAAATAATTGAGTTCCAAGAAGATCTTAAAAACTGCACATCATTTACCTTTAAGGATAATGAATTTGATGAAGAACAGGCACGTGAAAAGTTTTTAGAAATTAAAAAGCTTTTAGATCGTTTTGCAGGACGTGACGGTAAAGCCTCAATCGATAAGACTTGGCGTGAGAAGGTTTTAGATGTCAGAAATTGGTTAATCTTCGGTGCCGAAGAACTTTATCATTTTGACAATCAAGAAAAAGAATACTTTGATGGTTCTGATGGTAAGTCTGGCGGTCAAAAGGAAAAATTAGCCTACACTATTTTGGCAGCGGCGATTGCTTATCAATATCGTTTAGCTGTTCAAGATAATAATCGCTCCTTTAGATTTGTGATGATCGATGAGGCTTTCTGTAGAGGATCTGATGATACAGCAAGACATACTTTAAGTGTCTTTAAGATGCTTGATTTACAGGTTATGGTAATTACTCCTTTACTTAAACTTAATGTTATTGAGCAATTTGTAAAGACCGTAGCCTATGCTCAAATGTTTGTAGATGTAAAGCATAATAATTTAGAGTTATCAGCTATACAGAATCTAACCGTTGAAGAGTACGCTAAAGATAAAGCCGCTTACCTTGAAAAGAAGGAAAAGGAAAGCAATGTGGAGACAAAAGGAGATAGTTCTCAAGAACAGTTAAAAGTAGAAAATCCTGTTCTTGGAATAAATCATCAAGAAGGTTCCAAGGAAAATTCTTCGTCTCAAGAAACAATAGTGTTAGATGAGTCGCAAGATATTTTTAAAGAAGGAGATGGGGAAGTTTAAAAATAGAGGCTAAAAAGGGTATTTTTAGCTTTAAAATTTGAGCCTAAAACTTAGTGTAAAAATCTTCTACAAACCGCATAAGAATGCAGTTTATAGGGGTATTCTAAACTTGAAAAATACCCCTAATTTAGGCTATAATTGTGATCAATATCAAAAATGCATTAACTAATTTCAGGCGGAACTTTCCCTGAATTTTCAATTTCTTTTCCAGGGTTTTAGAAGTTCAGAGGCTCGCTTTATAAAAGAGAGCAAGGTTGTTATTGCGTTAAAAATATAGTTTTCTTTTTCTTGTGAGTTACAAGCTATCACTGAGGTTTTTTAAATGGCAGCTGAAAATAATAATGTCTACGATACTGGAAGTATTAAAGTGCTGCATGGTCTTGAGGCCGTAAGAAAGCGTCCAGGTATGTACATTGGTGATACTGATGATGGTTCAGGTTTGCACCATATGGTTTTCGAGGCAGTAGACAATTCAATTGATGAAGCTTTAGCTGGCTTTTGTACTCATATTGAAGTTACTATTTGTGCAGATGGATCAGTTAAAGTTACTGATAATGGTCGTGGTATCCCAGTTGATATTCACCCCGAAGAAGGGATCTCTGCTGCTGAAGTGGTAATGACTGTGTTACACGCAGGTGGTAAATTTGATTCCAATTCTTACCAAGTATCAGGTGGTTTACATGGAGTAGGTATCTCTGTAGTAAATGCTTTGTCTGATAAATTAATTTTAACTATTCGCCGTCAAGGTAAAATGTGGAGACAGGTTTATCTAAATGGTGGACATCCTGAGGCTCCTTTAGCGGCAATTGCAGATTCTCAAGAAACTGGTACTGAGGTTCAGTTTTATCCATCTCCGGAAATTTTTTCTAATACTACCTTTGACTATAATATTTTAGCTCGTAGATTAAGAGAATTATCTTTCTTAAATTCAGGAATTAAGATTACTTTAACTGATGAAAGAGAAGGTGGTAAGAGTCATGTCTTCCATCACGAAGGTGGTATGATGGCCTTCGTGCAATATTTAAATCGTGGTAAAAATGTTTTAAATCAAAAAATCTTCCACGTCACTAAGAAGAGTGAAGGGAATATTCAAGTCGAAGTTGCTATGCAGTGGACTGATGCTTATAACGAATCAGTTTTCTGTTTTACCAATAATGTACCGCAAAAGGATGGTGGTACTCACTTAATGGGTTTTAAGCGTGCTTTAACTTCTACCTTTAATACTTTTCTTGAGGAGCAAGGCTACACTAAGAAGCATAAAGTTTCTACTTCAGGTGATGATGCGCGTGAAGGTCTTACCGCAGTAATTTCTGTGAAGATGCCAGATCCTAAGTTTTCTTCTCAAACTAAGGATAAATTAGTCTCATCTGACGCAGCAACTGCTGTATCTTCTGTTATTCAGGATAGTTTGAAGAACTTTTTAGATGAAAATCCAAAGGATGCAGAAGTAATTTGCGAAAAGATTATTGAGTCTGCCAGAGTTCGTGAAGCCATGAAAAAGGCTCGTGATCTATCTCGAAAGAAGGGTGGTCTTGATATTAACTCTTTACCAGATAAACTTGCAACTTGCCGTGAGAAAGATCCTGCTCTTTGTGAATTGTTTATCGTCGAGGGTGATTCTGCAGGTGGTTCAGCAAAGGGTGGTCGTAACTCTCAGTTCCAAGCTATTTTGCCATTAAGAGGTAAAATTCTTAATGTTGAAAAAGCCAGATTTGATCGTATGCTGCAATCCCAACAGGTTGGTACTTTAATTACTGCTTTAGGTTGTGGAGTAGGTAAGGATGAGTATGACCCTGAAAAGTTCAGATATCACAACGTTATCATCATGACTGATGCTGACGTTGATGGTGCTCATATTCGTATTCTACTTTTAACTTTCTTCTACAGACAAATGCCTGAGATTATTGAGCGTGGTTATGTTTATATCGCTCAACCTCCTCTTTATCGTTATGAGAAAGGAAAGCAGGTAGTTTATGTGCAAAGTGATAAAGAGGCTTTGCAGTATCGCACTAATTTAGCTTTAGATGGATCTGCTTTAGTTCCTGCAACTAATGCAGCTCCAATTCATGGTGCTCCACTTGAAGCTTTATTTAATGACTATAATCGCTTTAAGTCTCAGCTATCACACATGTCAGCTAAAATTCATGAAGATATTATTATCAATCTTATCTATTTTAGATTACATGAAGAGTCAATGTTTAACTCTGAAGAAGAGACAAATAAGTGGGCTCAAGAATTTGCCAAGACATTACCATCTATTCCTACTGAAGGTGTGTATTTTAGAGGCTTAGCTAAATATGATGCCATTGAACAGGTTTATGTACCGGTTATTGTTCATCATATTCATGGCATTGATTATGAATACACTTTAACTAAGTTATTCTTTAGTTCTCCTGATTATAAGATTTTAAAGGATCTTAATACTAAAGTTGGTGACTTAGTGGAAGAGGGAGCTTTTGTTACTATCGGTAATAAACAAATCCCAGTTAAGAATTTCCATGAAGCTTATGAAACTTTAATGAAAGAGGGATTTTCTGGAGTTAAGATCCAACGCTATAAGGGGCTTGGTGAAATGAGTGCTGAACAACTTTCAGACACTACAATGAATCCTGATTCAAGAACTTTACTTAAAGTTTCAATTTCTGATGCTATTGAGGCAGATAGGTTATTCTCTGAATTAATGGGTGATGACCCAGAGAATAGACGTCAATTTATTTCCGATAATGCTGATAAAGCTATCTTGGATATTTAATACACAATGTCATAATGGAGTAAGGGTGCAATGATTAGCACCCTTTTTTAGTGTGCGCGGCATGCACGCAATCCAATGGGTGAAAGTCCCTGGACCAGCTGTACAGAGCAAGGTCGAAG